>QHTP01000217.1 GCA_003220855.1 Gemmatimonadota bacterium | reverse complement strand
GTTCACCTTCGCGACCGGAATCGTGCGGAACGTCGCCCTCGGCGCACAGTTCGCCACCCACTCGTTCCTCATCGAGCAGGGATCCGGATCCCAGTCGTCGAACGAGACGCAGTTGTATGCCCGCTGGCGGGTGTGGGGCGGTCCCGAGGGAACGGAGGGGCTCCACCTGTCGGTCACGCCGGCATACAACTTTCTGGCGAAGAGCGCGGACGGCGAGCTGGGCGCCGATTGGACCACGGGACCGCTGACGCTGCAGGGCGCCGCGCGCGTTGCCGGAAAACCCCTCGGCCAGTCGGCGGCTCGTGCCGCCTTCGGCGGTGGCGTGGTCGCGCGGGTCAACCGCTTCGTGGCGCTGAGCGCGGACGTCGGCTCGTTTGTGAGTCCCACCGTCCGGGCGGCGTGGAGCGCCGCGCTGAACGTCGTCATCCCAGGGTCGCCGCACACGTTTAGCCTGGAGGTCAGCAACGCGCTGACGAGCACGATCCAGGGCAATTCGATTGGCCAGAGCCAGCGCCTCTACGGCTTCGAGTTCACGATCCCCATCCACCTGAAGCGATTCGGCCCCTGGTTCCACGGCACGCCGCGCCCCGCCGCCGTCGGCGACGTGTCGGCACCGGTCGCGACGACGGTGCGCCTGGCGGCGTACAAGTTCGGCACCGACACGGTGACGATCTCCGTCGGACAAGCGGTGCGCTGGGTCAACAATGATCCCGTGGAGCATACGATCAGCTTCGACGGCGCGGAGCCGGGCTCGCCCCTGATCGCGCCCAAGGGAAGCTTCATCCATCGTTTCGGCAAGGCCGGCACATACTCGTATCACTGCACGCCGCATCCCTTCATGAAGGGGGTCGTGATCGTGAAGTAACGGGAGAGGGGAAACGGGAAAGGGGAAACGGAAAGCGTGGCGGACGATCTGGATCGGTTGTTCGAAAGGTTGGTGAGCGTGCTTGCTGACGACGCGCCCGGTCGGCTCGCCGTGCCGTTTCCCGCCGCCGAGGTGTACGAGCGGCTCGTGCCGTACCGGTCCAACCGCTCGACGCTGAAGGTCGCCACGCACCAGGATTACGAAATGGCGGTGCTCCGCCTGCTCGCGGGCGAGCGGGGGTACGTCTCGCTCGAGCCGGCGGAGGTGCGGGAGGCGCTCGAGCGCGAGGCCGGAGAGAAGAACCCCGATACGGGGCTATTTCGCCAGTTCCCCGACGCCCTGTTGAGTCTCAACCGACTCGCGGCCGAGCGATTCTTGCGGGGCGATCGCGCCTACGCCCCTCCCTCTCCCCCGCCCCTCAGCCGCGAGTCCTCCGAGACTGCCGAAGGGGAGGATGATGAAGCGGCCGGGAGCGAAAAGGCGCCGCTCGCGGGCGCAGCGTTCGAGCTCGCCGAGCAGAGCGAGTCGCCGCGCCAGTGCCCCTACTGCGGCGAGACGCTCCCCGGGAGCCGTAAGGTGAACTTCTGCCCCCAGTGCGGGCAGCCTCCCTCGGGCGAGCTGCGCTGCCCGGCCTGCGGCGGCGAGGTGGACGTGGGCTGGCGCTATTGCGTGAGCTGCGGCCGCGCCACGGGCTTCGAGTGAGCCACGACCACCGCATCGCGGTGATCGCGGGAGACGGCATCGGCCCCGAGGTGATCCAGGCGGCGCTTGGGCCGATCGAGAAGGCGGCCGCGAAGCACGGCTTCGGGCTCGATTTCGAGCCCCTCCCCTACGGCGCCGATCATTACCTCGCGACACGCGAAACGCTCCCCGAGGCGGCGTTCCGTCATCTGCGCGACGACGTCGACGCCATCTTGCTCGGCGCGATCGGCGACCCCCGAGTGCCGGGGAACGAGCATGCCCGCGACATCCTGCTCGGCCTGCGCTTCAAGCTCGATCTATACGTCAATTTCCGCCCGGTGCGGCTGCTCCATCCCGATCTTACGCCGCTGCGCGGCCCATTTTCCGATAAGGACCGGCGCATCGACTTCGTCATTTTCCGCGAAAACACGGAAGGGGTCTATCTCGGGCGCGGCCGCATCACGGAAACCGACTACGTGGCCGAAGAGGTCAACACGGCGGCGGGGGTGGAGCGCATCATCCGGGCCGCGTTCGAGTGGGCCAAGGCGCGCGGGAAAACCCGCGTCACCATGAGCGACAAGGCCAACGCCGTGCCGGCGCACCGCATCTGGCAGGAGACGTTCCGGCGTGTCGCCGCCGAGTTCTCGGGCATAGAGGCGGAGCACCGCTACGTGGACGCCTTGGCGATGGAGCTGGTGCGCGAGCCGGAGCGGTTCCAGGTGATCGTCACGAACAATCTGTTCGGCGACATCCTCTCGGACCTGGGCGCCGGACTGGTGGGCGGGCTGGGCCTCGCGGCCAGCGCCAATCTCCACCCCGGCCGGGCCGGCCTGTTTGAGCCGGTCCACGGGTCGGCGCCGGGGCTCGCGGGCAAAGGGATCGCGAACCCGATGGCCTCCGTACTCACCGGCGCGTTGCTGTTCGAGCAGCTGGGGCATCCCGAGGCGGCGCGCGACCTCGAGCGGGCGGTGATCGAGACGCTCGCGGCAGGCGTGCGCACGCCCGACATCGGCGGGAGAGCGGGGACGCGCGAGGTGGCGGCGGCGGTGGCCGACCGGATTTGAGCGCGGCCGGCACCCGGGATCTGGCCCGCGTCCTCACGCTGCGGGATCTGGTCCTGATCGTCGTCGGCACGACTATCGGGTCGGGGATTTTCACGGTCCCGGGATCGGTGCTGCGCCAATCGGGTGGCGACCTGGGCGTGGCCCTCGTCGTGTGGGTCCTCGGGAGCGTGCTCGCTCTGCTGGGCGCGCTCACGTTCGGGGAGCTGGGAGGTATGCTGCCGGATGCTGGCGGAAGTTACGTCTATGTGCGTGAAGCGTTCGGCTCCCTCCCTGCCTTCCTGCTCGGGTGGACCCTGTTCCTCGCGATCAACACCGGCTCGACCGCGACCCTGGCGGTGGCGTTCGCGAACTATCTGGGTGAGCTGGTGCCGCTGACGCCGCTCGCCCACAAGGTCGCCGGCGTCGTGATGATCGCGGCGGTCACGGCGGTCAACATCCGCGGCGTGCGCCACGCCGCTTCGGTCCAGAACTCGCGTCGTTCTCGGCCGCGGGCGTGGCGCTGCTCGGCGTCCTGTGGGCGTATGAAGGGTGGCAGAACGTGACCAATTCCGCGGGCGAAGCGGCCGATCCCCAGCGCACCTTCGCCCGCGGCATCGGGCTCGGCACAGCCGCGCTCGTCGCAATCTACCTGACGGCCAACGCGGGCTACGTGGCGGCGGTGGGGGCGACCGGTGTGGAGGCGACCGATCGAGTCGCGGCCGACGTCGTGCACGCGCTGTTAGGGCCCGCGGCGGCCAAACTGGTCACCGTCGTCATCTTGATCTCGATCTTCAGCGCCGCGAACGGGCTCGCGCTCACGGGCCCCCGCATGTACTTCGCGATGGCCAGGGACGGCCTGTTCTTCCGCTCGCTCGCTCGAGTGCACTCGCGCTTCGGGACGCCGGCGCTCGCGGTCGCGGTGAGCGCGGGATGGGCCGCGTTGCTCGCGATCTCCGGCACGTTCGAGCAGCTGTTCACCTACGTGGTGTTCGCGAGCTGGATGTTCGCCGCCCTCGCGGCGGCGAGCGTGTTCGTGCTGCGGCGCCGCCGCCCAGACGCGCTGCGTCCGTTCCGCGTGCCGGGGTATCCCGTCACGCCGGCCCTGTTCATTGCCGCCGCAGCGGCGATCGTGCTGAACACCATCTGGGCGCGGCCCCTGCAGGCGCTGATCGGTCTTGGCATCGTGGCGACGGGGGTGCCGGCGTACTTCGCGTGGAGACGGGTTGCGGGGGAGTCGACGGGCTCCGATGTGGTCGCGCCCTGAGAGGCGCGCTCGGCCGCAGTGCGCCCTTACAGGGCGCACACAACGCCGAGCCCGGGCTCTCAGCCCGGGGAGTCCCCCAACGCCAGCTCCGGGTGCCTCTCGGATTGCGCCCGCACGTATCGAATCGCGCCCTGCAAGTCGCGCACACTCAGCGACCGCAGGTCGTAGCCGGTCGCCCAACGCAATGGTGCACGAGGCATCACGCCATCGCGGTTGGCTATCCGAGCGCTGGCACCCTTCAAGCCTTGAACGAGCCGCGGGATGTCCACATGGCCGGGGAGCTCGATTACTAAGTGCACGTGATTGCTCACGATGCCGACGTCGATGACACGTGTCCCGTGACGGCGGGCGATCTCCGGCAGCACACGACGCAAGAACTCCGCTGCTACAGGGTGGATTAGAGGCAGGCGACGCAACGATACTGGCTCTGCTACGAGCAGGATCATTCCCCCGCCACTGCCATCATTTTCGCGCCCTGAGAGGGCGCGCCCTTACAGGGCGCACATCCCCGCCGAGCCCGGGCTCTCAGCCCGGGAATTCCTCCTGCCCTACCGCCCTCTCCCCAACCGCCCGATATTCCCCACACTAGCGCGGAGCATTCCCCCATGAAGACCCAGGGTTCCAATACAGACGTCGTCTTCCTGTCCGGTGTGCGCACCGGATTCGGAAGCTTTGGCGGTGCGCTCAAGGACTTGTCGGCGACCGAGCTCGGCGCGGTGGCGGCGAAGCACGCTCTCGGGCGCTCGGGCGTGCCCGCCGGCGACATCGGCCATACGGTGTTCGGCAACGCCCTCCAGACGTCGGCCGACGCGATCTACTGCGCCCGTCACGTGGGACTCAAGGCGGGTCTGCCGATCGAGGTGCCGGCCGTGACCGTCAACCGGCTGTGCGGCTCCGGGTTCGAGGCGATCACGCAGGGCGCCCAACTCATCATGCTCGGCGAGGCGCAGGCCGTGCTCGCCGGCGGCACGGAGTCGATGAGCCAGGCGCCTCACGTGGTGCGCGGCGCGCGCTGGGGTCTGCGGCTCGGCCCGGCCCCCTTGGAAGACCTCCTGTGGGAAGCGCTCAAGGACCCGCAATGCGGTCTCTCCATGGCCGAGACCGCGGAGGGGCTCGCCGAGCAGTACAAGCTCAACCGCAAGGAAGTGGACGAGGTCGCGCTGGCGTCGCAGCAGCGGGCCAAGAAAGCGTGGGACGACTGCGTGTTCCAGGACGAGGTGGTGGCGGTGCCCGTGAAAGGCAAGAAGGGTGAGCCGACCGAGTACCGTGCCGACGAGCACATGCGACCGGCCACCACGCTCGAGGTGTTGCTCGCCCTCAAGCCCTACTTCAAGAAGGATGGGCTCGTCACCGCCGGCAACGCGTCGGGGATCGTGGACGGCGCGGCCGCGACGGTGATCGCGAGCGACGCGTACGCCCGGACGCACGGGTTGAAGCCGCTGGGCCGGATCGTGGCCTGGGCCGTGGCGGGGGTCGAGCCCCGGTACATGGGGATCGGCCCGGCGCCCGCCGCGCGCAAGGCGCTCCAGAAGGCGGGGATGAAGCTCGAGCAGATGGACCTGGTGGAGGTGAACGAGGCGTTTGCCCCGCAGTATCTCGCCGTCGAGAAGGAGCTGGGGCTCGACCGCGCGAAAACGAACGTGCACGGCGGCGCCATCGCCATCGGCCACCCGCTCGCCGCGACCGGCACGCGCATCACGATCCATCTGCTTCACGCACTGCGCCGCGCCAAACAGCGCTTCGGCCTCGGCTCCGCCTGCATCGGCGGCGGTCAGGGTGCGGCGGTGATCGTGGAAGCCTTCCCCGCCTGAGGAGAGAGGCTCATGGAAACGGTGATCCTCGTGATCTGGGTCTTCTGGCCGATCGATCGCATCATGCGTGTGAGCCTGCGAACGATCACGCTCGATGTTCCTCCGCAGGACGTCATTACCAAAGACAGCGTCAGCGTGAAGCTGAACGCCGTTATTTATTTTCGAGTGGTGGACCCAAGCCGGGCCATCGTCGAGGTAGAAAACTATCTGTATGCGACATCGCAGCTTGCACAGACGACGCTGCGATCGGTGCTCGGCGAAACCGAGATGGACGAGCTGCTCGCCAATCGCGACAAGATCAACGCCATTCTGCGGCAGATCATCGACAAGCGAAGTGAAGACTGGGGCATCGAGGTGTCGGCCGTCGAGGTGAAGGACGTGGATCTGCCGCCCGAGATGAAGCGCGCCATCGCGCGGCAGGCGGAGGCCGAGCGGGAGCGCCGCGCCAAGGTCATCAACGCGGAAGGCGAGCTACAGGCGTCGGAGAAGCTGGCCCAGGCCGCCCACATCATCGGGGCCGAGCCCGCCGCCATCCAGCTGCGCTACCTCCAGACCGTCACCGAGATCGCGTCGGAAAACAATTCCACGACGATCTTCCCGATCCCGCTCGACCTGTTCCGGGGATTTCTCGGCTCGGTCGCCCAGCAGGCCGCTGCCCAGCCACCCCGGCTCACCGCCAAGGCCTCGGGGGAGCCGCTTCCCGCGGCGCCGGCGAAGACCAAGACCGAGGCGTAGCGATGGCCGGCGAGCTCATCAGCCGAGAGGCCCTGGAGCGCATCATTCAGCGCGCGGCGGAGCTGCAGGCGGGGGAGCACGACATCGGAGACGGCCTCACCGAGACCGAGCTGCTCTCCCTGGGCCAGGACGTCGGCATTCCGCCGCGTCACCTGCGGCAGGCCATGCTCGAAGAGCGGACCCGCAGTCTGGCGCCCACGCGGCGCGGGCTGATCGCGTGGCTCGCGGGCCCCGAGCGCCTCTCGGCCCAGCGGGTCGTGCCGGGCGACTCCGGCGGCGTGCAGCGCTCCCTCAGCGCGTGGATGGAGCAGTATGAGCTGCTCCAGATGAAGCGGCGCTACCCCGACCGCATTTCGTGGGACCCCAAGGTCGGTGCCTTCGCGTCGATCCAGCGTGCGCTGGGCGCGGGAGGGCGTCGCTTCGCGCTGGCGCGGGCGGCGGAGGTCACGGGCCAGGTGACGCCGCTCGAGACCGGCTTCTGCCACGTGCAGCTGCTGGCGGACGTGTCCAATCTGCGGCGGCAGCGGCTCGGCATCGCCGGCGCGCTCTTCGGCGTGGGCGCCGCCGCGACGGGCAGCTTCCTCGCGATGGCCGTCCTCACCCCGTTCGCCTGGGCGCCCGCGGCGGCCCTCGGAGTGGCGGCGGTGGCGGCCCTGCGCGCCCATCGGGGTCAATACGAGCAGGTCCAGATCGGGCTCGAACAGGTCCTCGACCGCCTGGAGCGCGGGGAGATCCGCCCGGAGCACGCCCTCCCCGGGTCGCCCGTCAATGCGTTCGTGCGTCTCGCCGACGAGATCCGCTCATTCATGAGCCCGGGGGCACCGCCCCGAGGCTAGCGGCGAACCCCAGGTCCGGAGCGCCATGACCGACATCAAACGGGTGGGGGTATTGGGGTGCGGCCTCATGGGAAGCGGCATCGCGCAGGTGGCCGCTACCGCGGGCTACGACACCGTCGTGCGCGACGTGTCCCAACAGGTCTGGGACAAGGCGCGCGCCGGTATCGAGCGGTCGCTCGCCAAGTTCGTGGAGAAGGGCAAGCTCCCGGCGGCGGACCGGGATGCGGGCCTCAAGCGCCTGCGCTTCACCACGACGACCGCAGAACTCAAGGGATGCGACATCGTCCTGGAGGCCGTCACCGAAGACCTGGACTTGAAGAACGCCCTGTGGAAGGAGCTCGACGGCGTGTGCCCTCCCGCCACGATCTTCGCGTCCAACACCTCGAGTCTCACGATCGCGGCCATGGCGGCGGCCACCCGGCGGGCCGACCGCTTCGTCGGCTTGCATTTCTTCAATCCGGTGCCGCTGATGCCGCTCGTCGAGGTGGTACGCACCGTCACGACGTCGACGGACACCTTCCAGCGCGCGTTCCTTTTCGCCAAATCGCTCGGTAAGGAGCCCGTGGCTGCGAAGGACAACTCGGGGTTCATCGTGAACCTGCTGCTCGTCCCCTACCTGCTCGACGCCATTCGGGCGGTGGAGCGGGGTGTCGGGACCGTGCCGGACATCGACACGGCGATGCGGCTCGGCTGCGGCTATCCGATGGGCCCGCTCACCTTGCTCGATTTCGTGGGGCTCGACACGACGTACAAGATCGCCGAGATCATGTTCACCGAGTACCGCGAGCAGCGCTACGCGCCCCCGCCGCTCCTGAAGCGCATGGTGCTGGCGGGAATGAACGGCCGCAAGACCGGGAAGGGCTTCTACGATTACTCGGTCGATCCCCCCAAGGTCGTCGACCTGGGCGTCTGACCCGTCCGGCGTCCTCCGTCCCCCGTCCCCCGTCCCCCGTCCCCTTACTCCAAAGGACCCGAATGTTCGGCTACGACTGGCCCCGCTTTCACGCGGCGGTGAACGACCTCCCGGCTGCGCTGCTGCTCGTGACCGTGCTGTTCGACATCGGCGCCTGGCTCACGAAGCGCGAATCGCTCAAGGCCGCCGCGCTGTGGACACTGTGGGCCGGTGCGATCGGCGGGTGGGTGGCCGTGCTCGCTGGCGAGCAGGCCGAAGACGTCATCGAGCACGGCGAGGCGATCCACGACCTGATGGAGACGCACGAGACGCTGGCGCTCACGACCATGGGCATCTTCACGGTCGTGCTCGCGTGGAAGCTGTTCCGCCGCGCGCGCCTCACGCCTCCCGAGGAGGCAGGGTTGCGCCTCCTCAGTGTCGCGGGCCTCGTGACCGTGGTCTGGACCGGAGCGATCGGTGGCAAGATGATGTTCGAGCACGCGGCCGGTGTTCGGACCGCCACCATGAAGGCTGAGATCGAGAACCGCGCCGCGGGGCACCATCACGAGGCGGGAGAGGCGGAAGGGCACGACCACGCTGATTCGACGCACCAGCACTGATGCAATTGCGGATTGGGGATTGCGGATTGCGGATTGGCGAGGGGAGCGTCTGCGCGCGCCGCGACCTCTCCTTGCCAATCCGCATTCCGAAATCCGCAATCCGCAATGTTGTATTGTTACTCGCCGCCTGCACGCCCGTCACCACGCGACCCGACTTCAAGCCCGACCCGCGCGCGCTCGTCGTCATCTTGAACGCGCGACCCGAACGCGTCACGCCCGGGATCGACAGCCTGGCGCGCGCCGAGAGCCTGGAAGTGCAACGGGTCAACGTGCGCGACGGCTACGTGGAGACTGCCTGGTACGATCCCGCGCGGCGCCGCTCCTACCCCAACGGGCGCGACATCGCCGATCTGCCGGCGACGGTCAAGATCCGCTGTTGGGCCGACCCCTGGGTCCCCGGGCAGACGCGCCTTACCGTCGAGCCCGTGTACCGCCCGCGCGTCGATCCCTCGCGCGCGGAGCGGGATCTCGAACTGATCGCGCCCCCCGAGCACGGCGGCTACAAGGTGGCGCAGCAGCTGATCGAGAAGTTGAAGCACAGGTTCGGCACGCCGCAGTCGGCGCGGTAGCGCTCCCTACGACGCGACCCAGCTCTTCACCCACCGCTCCATCGTGTCCAGGTCGAGCATAGCGTCGCGGCAGGGTCCGTTGGGGAGGCGCATCGTAAGCCCGAGCACCGGAAGCTTGCCGGCCACGTCGCGCAGCCCCGTCGTCATGTCGCGCTCGCACGCCACCGCCACGACCGCGCGGGGCCGTCGCTCCCGGATCACGCGCCGCGCCAACTGCCCCCGCGTGGCGACGAACACGGGCACATCGTAGCGACCCGCGATCGCCAACACGCCGTCCAGCGCCTCCTTGGACAAGCAGCGGGGGATGAGCACGAGCAGCTCACCCTTCCCCACCGTCCGGTGGCGCCGCTCGGCCAGGGCGTTGTATACGTCGATGGCCGCGTGCTCGACCCAGTCGCGTCTCCCGAAGGCTCGGGCGACGTACGACGTGATGCTCATCAGGCGGAGGTAGGGCCCCCGCTCGAGCCATTGCTCGGGCAAGAGGAGCACCCGTCCATAAAAGGAAAGGAGCAACACGGCGAACCACAGCCAGGTCGCGCCCGCGGCCGCCCCGAGCCCCAGCCACAGCAGGCGGGGCAAATACGGCCACAGGCCCCCCAGGCGGGGCGCGAGGAGGAAGATCACCCCAGCCCCCACGGCCACTACCGCCGAAATGGCCAGGGCCGCGAACCGGAAGAACAGGCCGGGCTGCGCGGAGAAATCGCCGTTTCGAGCTAGGGCCTTCCCGTCCCACTCGTCCCACTCGTGGCCGAGTCGGCGGTCGGTCTCGATGCGGATCAGCTGGGCGCGCGCAGGCGCCGTGTCGACTGCCATGGGGGTCAAGCATCACCCGGGGCTCCGGCGGTGTCAAGCGTTGTTGGTGCCTGGTGCGTGGTACGTGGTAAGTTCACGGCGACAACCACGCACCACGGACCACGCACTCTCGTGGGATCGACACCTGCCCTGCTCACGGATTTCCGCATCCGCACCGCTTACTCCGAAGGCGCGGGGATCTATCGCATTGTGCCCGCGGCCGTCGCCATCCCGCGCGGCGTCGAAGAGCTGCAACGGCTGGTCCGTTGGGCGGCCGACAGCGGCACGCCCGTCGTGCCACGAGGAGCGGGGAGCGGGATGGCGGGCGGGAGTGTGGGACGGGACCTCGTCGTGGACCTGAGTCAGGGATTCCGCTGGACTGCGCCCGACTGGTCGCGCCGAACGTTCTGGGCGGGCGCCTCGGTCACCTGGGCGGACGTGACGGAGGCGGCGCGCCCGTTCGGCCTGCGGCTGCCCCCCGACCCCTCCTCCGGCGAGTTCGCGACGTCGGGCGGGATGGTGGGCACCAACGCCGCGGGCCCGCGCTCCGTGCGATGCGGCAGCGTGCGACGCTGGGTGGAAGCGATCGAGATCATCGACGCGGCCGGCACGGCACGGCGCGTCGCTCGGGGAGCGGGAAGCGGGGAGCGGTTCCGCCTGTCGCCCGACCAGCGGCGCCTCGTCGAGGCGCGCTTCCCGAAGACTCGCAAGAACTCGGCCGGCTATGCGCTGGATTGCTACGCCCGGTCGGGGGACGAGCTCGACGTGCTGATCGGGTCGGAGGGGACACTGGCGATCGTCACGGCGGTCGAGTGGCGACTCGAGCCAATCCCGGCTGACGTTGCCGGCGTGGCGCTGGGGTTCCGCACGCTGGAGCAGCTGACGGAAGCGGTGCCGTACCTCGTGGCCCTCAACCCGTCGGCGGTCGAGCTGCTCGATCGCACGCTGCTCGATTTCATTCGTCCGCGTGGCGTCGACCTGCCCGACGGCCTCGAGAGTTTGCTGCTCGTGGAATTCGAGCGCGAAACCCAGGCGGCGGCGCGCGCCGTGGTGGGCGATGCGGTCCGTGGCCTCGCGGCGAGCACGGCGCACGTGGCCACCGCGGTGGACCGGGCGGGCCTCGAGCGCCTGTGGGCGGTGCGGCGGCTCGCGAGCCCCGCGCTGGCCCGGCTCCCCGAGACGCAGCGCTCGCTCCAGGTGGTCGAGGATGGCTGCGTGCCCCTCGAGCGGCTGGGCGACTACGTCGCGGGGATCCGGGCGGCCGCGGCGCGGCACGGCATCCCGATCGCGGTCTTCGGCCACGCCGGCGATGGCCACGTACACGTCAACACGCTCCCCGACGTGACCCGGGTCGACTGGAACGACGGGCTGGCGGCACTGTACCGCGACGCCGTCGAGCTGCTGCTCGCTCTGGGCGGGACGCCCAGCGGGGAGCACGGCGTGGGCCGGTTGCGGGCCGGACTGCTGGAGCGGTTCTACGGGCCCGAAGTGGCGGCGTTATTCCGCGAGGTCAAGCGCGCCTACGATGCGGCCGCGATCTTCAATCCCGGTGTTATTATCCCGTCGGCCGACTGGGCGCCGGTCGCGGACCTGAAGGTGGGGCCGACGGCCGCGTCGATTCCCGACGACATCGCTGCCCGGCTGCGAGATGTGGAGCGGACCGCCGGTTGGGCGATTCCGAAGGTCGACCTGGCAGTCCCGAGCCCCTGACCCCGAGCCCCCAATCCCTTATGGAAGTCTTCCGCGCCCCTCACGTCACGCTGATCGCCCGGCCCGAGTTCCTCGAGCCCGAGCACCTCCGGGTGCAATGGCAGGGCAACGCCTCTTCCGGGGAGCGGCTCGCCGAATTCGCGGGGCGCATCTGCTACATGAGCCAGCACAACCCGGCGCACCGGTCGACGCCTGAGTATCTCGAGAACATCAAGAAGCAGGGCCATGGCTCGGTGCTGGAGCACGCCGTCTACGTGCTCCTGATCGAGGGGATTTCGCGCTCCTGCTCGCACGAGCTGGTGCGACACCGGGCGGGGTTCGGCTTCTCCCAGCTGTCGCAGCGCTACGTGGACGAATCGCACGCGGCCTTCGTCATGCCGCCGGCGATGCTCGGCGACGCGCAGCTCGAGGCGGAGTGGCAGGCGGAGGTCACGGACGCGCAGGCCGCATACGTGCGCGCGGTCGAGGCGCTCATGCAACGCTACGAGTGGGTCACGGACAAGGTGCACCGTCGCAAGATGGCGCGCGAGGCGGCACGGAGCGTGCTGCCGAACGCGACCGAGGTGAAGATCGTCGTCTCGGGGAACGCGCGCGCGTGGCGCACCATGCTCGAGCTGCGCTCGGGCGAGGGAGCGGAGCTCGAGATCCGGCGCATGGCAGTCGCGTGTCTGCGCGTCCTGCAGCACGAAGCGCCCGCGCTGTTCTCCGACTTCGAGATCTATGTCGCCGACGATCGACAGGAGGCGGCGCGCGTCGCATACCACAAAGTGTGACGCGCGTCGTCCGAAAAAAATTCCGAGTTGCCTATTGCGCATCGCTCCGGCTTTTCTTATTCTCTATCCGAGCACACGTTTGACGACTCACAGACCGCACCCGCGGCCTTTTTTGTAGGAGGTCACCCGAGACCACATGCGAATCGGTCTCGCATACAACGAAAAACCGGAGCCCGCGTCCAGCGACGATCCCGACAGTACCAACGACGCGTACGCCGAGTGGGACGACCCAGCCACCATCGCTGCGGTGGAGCAGGCTCTCGGTCTCTTCGGCAGCGTGATCCGCATCGAAGCCGATCAGTTCTTACCACAGAAGCTCGCGCTCTCCCGCCCCGATCTGGTGTTCAACATGGCCGAAGGGTTCCGCGGCCAGAATCGCGAGGCGCTCGTCCCGGCGATCTGCGAGTACCTGAGCATCCCCTACACCGGCTCCGATCCTCTCACGCTCGCGCTGTCGCTGCACAAGGGACGCACCAAGGAGACGCTCGCCTTCCGCGGCGTCCCCACCGCCCCGTTCGCGTGTCTCGAGACGGCGGACGACGTGGACCGGCTGGCGCTGCCGTTTCCGGTGTTCGTGAAGCCCGTGGCCGAGGGATCCGGCAAGGGCGTGTTCAGCAACAATCTGTGCGACGGACCGGCGGCACTGCGGGAGCGTGTCCGGTTCCTGGTCGAGCGATACGCGGAGCCGGTGCTGGTCGAGACGTATCTCCCGGGGCCGGAATTCACGGTCGCGATTCTCGGCAACGGCCCCGAGGCGTACTGCCTGCCGGTGATCGGGTTCGACTTCGCCACGCTGCCGCCGGGCGCGCCGCCCGTGTACGGCTACGAAGCCAAGTGGGTGTGGGACCGGCCCGAGGCGCCACTCGCGATATTTCAGTGCCCGGCGCGCACGCCGGCCGGACTGCATCGTGAGATCGAGCGCACGGCGCTCGACGCCTACCACGCCCTCGGCTGCCGCGACTGGTGCCGGGTCGACGTCCGGGTCGACCGGTTCGGCGTCCCCAACATCCTCGAGCTCAACCCGCTTCCGGGCATCATCCCCGACCCGGCGATGAATTCCTGCTTCCCCAAGGCGGCCCGCGCCGCGGGGTTCGGCTACGACGAGCTGATCCAGGAAGTGGTACGCCTCGCCTGGCGGCGGCTCACAGGGCGGGACGTGCTCACGGAAGTGCGGGCGCGCTCCGTGGGAGGGGCGCAGCATGCCGCGCCCCTGCACGCGGCGGCAGCTTCCGCGTGAAGCTCGTCATCCTCTACGACCCCGGCGCCGAAGACTGGACGCCGGAGGACATCCGCGGCGTGATGAAGGCCGTGGACGAGATCGGCGCCATCTTCGGCGCCATGGGCGCCGGCCACGAGATCCGCAAGGTCCCGGTGCGACACGACATGCGCTGGTTCCAGGTGGCGCGCCGCGCCGACCTCGTCTTCAATCTGTGCGAAGGCGTGCACGGCAAGAGCGAATGGGAAGAGCACGTCGTCGGGACGCTGGAGTTTGCCGGAATCCCGTTGACGGGCGCGAGTCTCTGGACCATCGCCGCCTGCCGTCGCAAGCCGATCGTCAACGCACTCCTCGCGCAGGCGGGCCTCCCCATCCCGCGCTGGACCCTCGCGCAGGGCAAGATCGAAGACGACTTTCCGCTCCCCGCCATCGTCAAGCCGGCGGCGGAAGACGCGAGCGCGGGGCTGGATCGCGGCTCGGTGGTCAGCGACCGCAAGGCCCTGCGCGCCCGCGTGGCCGCGATGACGGAGCAGTTCGACGACGTCCTGGTCCAGGAGTATGTCGCCGGGCGCGAGTTCAACGTCGGGTTCGTAGGGAGTCGCGTCCTGCCGATCTCCGAGATCGACTTCAGCCGCATGCCCGAAGGGGCGTGGCCCATCCTTACCTACGCCGGGAAGTGGGAAGCCGGGTCGCCCGACGATCTGGGGAGCGTGCCCGTCTGCCCCGCAAACGTCCCTCAGAAGCTCGCCGACCGGTTGCTGCGGGTGGCGGAGGCGGCGTGGCGGGTGATGCAGGGGAAGGGGTACGGTCGCGTGGACGTGCGGCTCGACGACCAGGGCCGCATCTGGATCCTCGAGGTCAACCCCAACCCCGACTTGAACGACGAAGCGGGTCTGTCGCGTATGGCCAAGGCCGCTGGGTGGGACTACGCCGAGCTGGTGCGCCGCATCGCCGAGGTGGCGTTGCGCGACGCGCAGGGGGCCAAGGCGGCGCGTGAGCTGCTCGCTCCGTCCCGTCGGCCGCGCCCAACGCGCACCGCTTGAGCGGCTCACCGCGGCCACCGGCCTGTTCCGGCCGGACGAGGTCGCCATCGCGGTGGAGCTGCTCGACGACGCCCTCGACGGCGACCAGGGGTATCGTTTCCTCGGCGCGTTCGCGGGCGAAGAGCTCGTGGGCTATGCCTGCTGGGGTCCCACGCCCGGGACGACAGGGACCTACGACCTCTACTGGATCGTCGTCGACCCCGCGTGGCAGGGCAAGCGGGTCGGTACCCAGCTGTTGGCGTCCGTCGAGGACACCCTGACGACGGACAACGGGCGACTGATCA
>QHTP01000216.1 GCA_003220855.1 Gemmatimonadota bacterium | reverse complement strand
ATAAGGGGCGGGGCTTACTGTAGTTTGCCCTCGCCCCATCTTGTCTTTAACCCCTAGGCACTTATGGCCCTTTTTGGGTTCTTGGGCGGCAAAAAAACCTCAGTCGGCTTGGACATCGGCTCCGGCATCATCAAGGTGGCCGTGATCGACCATTCCGGCAGCGAGGCGGAGCTGGTCAAGGTGGCCACCACCGAAGTCGCCGCCGATGCCATCGTGGAGGGGGAGGTGATGGACCCCGGGATCGTAGCGGAAGCGATCCGAGGTCTCTTTTCCACTGCTGGGGTGAAGCAGAAGTCGGTGGTGACGGCGGTCGGGGGCCGGGACGTGATCGTCAAGAAGATCCAGATGGACCGGATGAAGGAAGGGGACGCCCGGGAAGTGATCCGCTGGGAGGCCGAGCAGCACGTGCCGTTCGACATGGCCAACGTGGAGCTCGACTTTCAGATCCTCGACCCGGATGCGGAGGGGCTGCAGATGAACGTGCTGCTCGTGGCCGCCAAGCGCGAGCTGGTGGAGAGCCGCACGTCGCTGTTGGGGGAGGCCGGGCTCGAGCCGGCGATCATCGACGTGGACGCGTTCGCGATCCACAACGCGTTCGAGCTGAACCATCCCGACGCGATGCAGGGAGTCGTGGGGCTGGTCAACATCGGTCACGAAGTGACCAACGTGAACATCCTGGAAGACGGCGTGCCGGTGCTGACGCGGGACCTGTCGGTGGGCACGCGGCGGTTCCGGGAGGACCTCCAGCGGGAGAAAGGGCTGTCGGCCGAGGACTCCGAGCGGGTCATCCAGGGGCAGACGCAGAGCGCCGACCTGGCGCAGTACGTCGACGCGCGGGGCGAGGAGATCGCGGTGGGGGTGGAGCGGGCGGCGGCGTTCCTCGCGACGGCGTCGCGGTCGGCCGGGGGACTCGGTCGCGTGTACACGATCGGCGGCGGCGCGCGCGTGCCCGGTCTGAACGAGGCGCTCTCGAACCGGTTGCGGGTGCCGGTGGAGCTCGCGAGCCCGGTGCAGCGCCTCAAGGTGCGGGACAGCGTGTTCGAGTCGATCTCGGTGGACGAGGTCGCGCCGCTGCTGATGCTGACGGTGGGCCTGGCGCTGAGGCGCGCCGCATGATCGAAATCAATTTACTCCCCGGCAAGAAAAAGAAGGCGGCGGGCGGCGGTGCCGGCTTCAAGCTCGCACTCCCCGACTTCCAGGGGCTCTTGGCCAGCGTCAAGAACCCCTGGCTCCTCACCGCGAGCGCGGCCTCCGTGATCGTGGTCGGGGGCGGCCTGCTGCTGTTCATCACCCAGAGCACGCGCCTGCGCGTGCTCGAGTCGCGGCTCGACGGGGTGCGGGTCGAGAAGCGGCGCTTCGACGCCGTGATCGCGCAGAAGCGCCAATCGGAGAAGATCCGCGACTCCCTGGTCGCACAAATCAACATCATCCGTGGCATCGACGCGGACCGCTACATCTGGCCGCACGTGCTCGACCAGATCACCAAGGCCCTGCCGCCCTACACCTGGTTGAACGGCGTGACGGCGATGGGCGGGGCGAGCGCGCCGGCGGCGGCGCCGGTCGCCGCCGGGGCGATGGACTCGACGGGGACGCCGGTGGTCCGCGTGTGGATCACCGGAAGCACGGTCGACATCCAGGCGTATACCACGTTCCTGCGGCAGCTCGCGGCGTCCCCCTGGCTGACCGATGTGACGCCCGCGACGTCGTCCACCGTCATCGAGGCCGACCGGCCGGTGACGGCGTTCAACGTGTCGGTGCGGTATCGGGTGGCGGACTCGGTCTACATCCGTACCCAGCCCGTGTCCCGGTCGGTGAGGTAGCGCCATGGCCCTGTTACCGCAGGACAGACAGAGCCAGGTGATGCTGCTCATCACGATCGCCATGGCGGGACTGGGGTGGGCCTTCTGGAACTATTGGGCGCAGCCCACCGGCCAGCAGATCGAGTCGACGCGGGTCGAGATCGACAGCCTGCAGCGCATCATCGATCGCGCCAAGCAGGATCTCGCGAGCGGCACCGTCGAAGACCTGCGCCGCAAGGTCGAGGAGTACACGTCGCTGCTCGGCGTGATGCGCCGCCTCGTGCCCGAGAAAAACGAGGTGCCGGCGCTGATCGACGACATCTCGACCAAGGCAAAAATCCGGGGCGTGACGATCGGGCGCCTCGAACCCCTGGCCGTGGAGGCGGGCTCGCCCTTCGACACCTACAAGTACCGCCTCGAGATCATCGGGCACTACGACCAGTTGGGCGAGTTTCTGTCCGACATCGCGAGCCTCAACCGCATCATCGTGCCCGAGGCCGTGAACCTCAAGCCGGCGCAGCAGCAGGCCATGCACTTCCTGGCCGATACACTGGGTGCGCTGCTCGAGGCGCAGTTCTCGATCCGCACCTTCGTGAAGGCGGCGGCAGCGCCGCCCGTGCCCGGGAAGAAGCCGGCGGCGCGGCCGGCGGGGGAGCCGGGGGGAGGGGGACGCGAGTGAGGGCGCGCAGCGCGGTCGTGCTGGCGGCACTGGTCGCGGTCGGGCCGCTGGCGTCGCAGGCGAAGCCCAAGCCGGTCGCGAAGCCCGACAGCGCGAAGGCCGATGCGGCCAAAGCGGACAGCACGGCGGCGCCGGTGTTGGTGCGCGAGGTCTACTCCTACGAGGGTGGCGGGCGGGATCCGTTCCTGTCGCTGCTCAAGTCGGGGGACATCCGGCCGCTCTTGTCGGACCTGAAGCTCGTCGGGATCTACTACGACGGCCGGTTCACGGCGCGCAGCGTCGCGGTGCTGCGCGACGTGACGAACAACAAGATCTACCGGGTGAAGCCGCGCGACATCATCGGGCGTCTCAAGGTCACCGCGATCCGCCCGCGCGAAATCGTGTTTACGGTGCAGGAGTTCGGCTTCGAGCGGCAGGAGAGCCTGCAGCTCGCCAAGCAGGAGGTAACGCCATGAGGTACATCGCGACCCTCGCCGCGTGGCTGGTCGTGCTGATCCCGGGCGCAAGCCCGGGGATACGGGGAGCGGCGTCTCGCGACGGCGAGGTCAAGGCCGTCAGCGTGCTCCCCGCGGCGCGCAGCGTGGAGGTCGTGATTGATCTCCAGGGTGCGGTCGAGGTGCAGGACTTCACGTTGGCCAGTCCCGCCCGCCTGGTGATCGATTTGCAGGGCGCCCGGCTCGCCGCGCCCGCCGTGCTGTACGACGGTCAAAATCGCGGCGGCATCCGGAACATCCGCTACGCGCAATTTCGCCCCGGGGTCGTGCGCGTGGTGATCGATCTCGACGTGCTCAAGGATTACCAGATCGAGCGGCGCGCCGGCCAGGTGCGCGTGAAGATCGGCACCGAGCGCACCGCGTTCGCGGCATGGTCGAGCCAGAGCGCCGCGAGCGTCCCCGACGTGGCCAGCGCTCCCGCGCCGGCGTCGCCGCCCTCGAGCCGGGGCGGGCAGGCCGCGCGGGTGGTGACCCCCGCGGCGAGCGGCCCGGAGCTTTCGATCGACGAGTATCTGGCGGCGCACGCGCGCGACGGCGAGCAATCGCAGGCGCCGCGCATCACCGTCACGTGGGACAATTCCGACATCCGGGAGGTGGTCGCGGGCTTCGCGGCGTTCAGCGGCCGGACCATCGTGCTCTCAAAGGAGATCAAGGGCACCGTATCGGCGGAAATCAAGAACCAGCCGTGGGACCTCGCGTTCGCGGCGGTGCTCGAGTCGCAGGCGCTCGCTGCCACGACCCTCGAGGGCGGGATCATTCAGGTCATCGACAAGAAAGACCTGGCGCGCGCCGACTCGACCGTGCCGGTGGAGACGCGCCTGGTGCGCATCAACTACGCCCGCGCCTCGGCGCTGGTGCCGTCGATACAATCGATCCTCACGCAGCGCGGCAAGGCGGTCGCCGACTCGACCACCAACGCCCTCGTCATCACCGAGATCTCGAGCCGCATCAGCCGGGTCGAAGATTTCGTCAAGGGGCTCGATATCCGCACGCCGCAGGTCTCGATCCAGGCGAAGATCATCTTCGTGGACCGCACCGACGTGGAGGAGCTCGGCCTCAAGTACGATCTCGGCTCCCAGACCCAGTTCTTCAACAAGCTCATCCAGCGGCCCGATCCGCGGACCGCCAAGCTCGATCCCAATACGGGCGCGCTCGTGCCGCAGGGCAACTTCTCACCCGACCAGGTGATCGTCGATCTCGGCGGCAACTCGCTTTCCGCGCTCGGCAACGCCGACCAGGAGATCGTCAACCCGGCGCTGAACCTGATCTTTTCGACGGCCATCGGCAATTTCAACCTGTCGACGTTCTTGCAGGCGCTGCAGCGCGTCGAGCTGGCGGACCTCCAGGCCGAGCCGACGATCACGACCCTCGACAACCGGCCGGCCGAGATCCTGGTGGGCGACCGCGTGCCGATCCGCGTGATCGACGTCAGCTCGGCGACCGGCGGGAACGCGCCACCGCGCGCGACGGTGCGGTTCGAGCAGACCGGCATCAACCTCAAGGTGACGCCGCACGTGACCGCGAACCGTCAGGTGCTCATGGAGGTGCACGCCGAGAACTCGAGCGTGAAGCCGGCCTCGGTGGACATCGGCTTCACGTTCCAGACGCAGCAGGCGGACAACCAGATCCTCGTCAGCGACGGTGAAACCGCGGTCATCGGCGGCCTCACCGTGACCTCGGTCACGGTAACGAAGTCCGGAATCCCGTTCCTTGTAGACCTACCGCTCGTCGGGAAGCTGTTCGGGTTCACGTCGGAGCAGGAGGAGCGGCGCGATCTCTTGATTCTGATCACGCCACACATCATCGACGACCTGGTGTCGCCCAGCACCGGGAAGTAGCCGGGAGCGATTATGCGGCAGGTTCGACCAAGTCGGAGCTGGTGGGGGATTGTCGCGCTTGCGGGCCTCTGGGCATGTGAAACCGCCCGCAACCCGGGCAACGTGCAGTTTGACCAGATCCCGCCCGTGATCAAGCTGACGACGAGCGCCGACACGCAGCAGATCGGGAGCGGGTTGAGTTTCAGCGTCGCCGCGAGCGACGATCGGGTTCTCAGAGAAATCCGACTGACCTTCTCGGGTGGGTATGTCGCCACGACCGACACGATCTTCTCGTCGGCGTCGGTGGTGACGACCGTTTCGTTGGCCGAGCTGGTCACGTTCCCGGCGAATTCGGGAGCCGGCGGTCTCATCAAGATCGTCGGTCGCGCGTTCGACGCTGCAGGCAACTCTGCGACCGATTCGATCACCATCTTTCTGTCGAACGTGCAGGCGCTCACCGTCACCCTGCTCCAGCCCGTTCCCCCCGCGGTCGCGTCCTCGGGCAAGAACATCCCCGTGCAGGTGGAGGCGCGCCAGCTCGGGGGCATCGCGACCGTCGGGTTCATCATCGTGCCGCGCAACGCCGTCGTCGACCCGACCACGCCGCCCACCGACTCGCTCGTGTTCACGCCGCCCGCGCGCCAGCCGCCCGACACGATCTACTCGGACACGCTGACAGTGCAGAACGGCTTCACTTCCTTCACCGTGACCGGGTTCGCCGTGGACGCGGGCGGGCGTCGGGCGCTCACGCCTCCCGTCACTGTGACGGTGCAAACGCCCGGCAACGACCTCACGCCACCGACCGTATCGCACACGATCTCGTCGCGGGTCGAGGTGAACGACAACGTCACCGTCCACGCCACCGATCCCAGCGGCATCTCCTGGATCGGGTTCCGGGTGGACACGGCGCTCGGCGCCGCCCCGCCGTTCGTCGGGATCGTGCCGCTCAAGGCCGACACTGCGAACGTCAGCGCGGGGAATCTCACGACCGTGGATTCGACGTTCGCGCTGGGGCTCCCGCTGGGCGACAGCGCGCTCCCGAAGAGCGTGGTGGTGCGCGGCTACGCGTGCGACCTCGCCATCGCCCGTAACTGCGCTTACTCGCAGACGAGCACCCTAATCACGGGGGCGTCACGGCCCCGCGCGCTGGGTGTGCGGGCCCTGTCGGGCACGGGGGTCGACACCGTCGTCGTCGTAGCTGGCATCACGAGCCCGCTGCCCCTGGGCGGGCATATCGCGGACGCGATCTACAACGTGAACCGGCGCGAGCTGTACCTCACCAACGACCAGCTCGGCCGGGTCGAGGTGTTCGACGTCGCGTCTAAGACCTTCAGCCCCACCGGCATCGTCACCGCCGGTCCGGTGCCGTGGGGTATCGCGCTCTTCCCGGCCGACACGCTGGGCCACTACGACGCCAACCGCATCGTCGTGGCGGACGCCGGCGGCACCGAGCTGTCGATCCTCGACGCGAGCACCCGGCTACTGCTGTGGCGCCAGGCGCTGCCCAACTTCCTGATCGAGAAGTACTCGATCGTCACCGGGACCATCAATCGGGCCGTCATCACGGTCCACGATGTCTCCGATCGACCCCAGTACGTCGGGACCGTGTGCCGGCCGACGGGCGGCGGGTCGACTTGCGCTGCGGACTCGATCTACGCGATTTACTCGACGACCCCGACGCAGAGCAGCACGTCGCCGTTCGCCGGCCGGGCGACGCTGCGGATGGAGAAGCTCATCAACACGAACAATCCAGCCCAGATGTTCGGCCATCTGTTCTGGGAGCTGGGCG
>QHTP01000215.1 GCA_003220855.1 Gemmatimonadota bacterium | reverse complement strand
GCGCTATCTCTACGCGGTGAACGGTCGGTTCGGCGCGACCGTCAGCAGCGGCGTCTCCGTTCCGTTCCAGATCGCCCTGCAGGCGCACCTGACGCTCGGCCCCGGCCAGACGCGCGAGCGTCTGCGCGTCGCGCGCGAACCGGCCGCCGCTCCGGAGGCGGCGCCCGAGCCCGACGTCGTGGCAGAATTGGCGCGGAGCCTCACCAACCCCGTCGCCCTGATCCTCTCGTTGCGAGATTCGCTCAACCTGGCACCCGAGCAGGTGTCGCGACTCCAGACGATTGCCGATTCCCTGGACGCCGACAACCGCCCGGTCGCGGACTCGCTGCGGCTGGCGCGGGAGACTGCAGGCGAGCGCCCGGATCCCGCCCTCTTGGCCGCGCAGCTGGAACCCCAGCTGGCGGCGGGGCGTGCCAACATCCGCCGCGCACTCGAGCAGGCGCGGAGCGTGCTCACGCCCGAACAGTGGGGTAAACTCCCGCCCGCGCTGAAGTGAGACTCTCGGGATCGGCTATCCGCGAAGCCGACCCAAGTCCGCAGGGCGAGCGAGATGCACGTGCGCGACGCGCCGCCCGCGTGCCAGCAGCGCCCGCATATCCCCCCGCGCCTGCGCACGCTTGAGGCGCCCGAACGTGAACCCCGTCTCGGGGATCTCGGCGTCTTCGGCGTCGTCCGTCGTGACCACCAGAAACAGACCGGTGTTCGGACCGCCTTTGTGGAGCTGGCCGGTGGAGTGGAGGTAGCGCGGGCCGAAGCCGAGCGTGGTGACGCAGCCGAGGGCACGCCCCCAGGCCGCGCGCACCGCCTGGAGCTCGGCCGTGACGTCGGGCGTGGGCGCCAGATACGCGAGAATGGCGAGGTAGTCACCCGGCCGCGCCGCGCGGCGCAGCGCGTCGGGGGTCATGGTCGGTAGGGGCGCAGCATGCTGCGCCCCTACAGGGCCGGCGTCTCCTTGCGCCAGCTCGGCGCGCGCCAGCGCCTTCGCCGCTTCCACGTCTGGCTGATCGAACGCGCTCACCCCGAGGCGGAGGCACAGCTCCCACGTGGCATACTCCCACGAGACGCACGCCGCACCCAGGGAGAGCGGCTCGGGCGGGAGATCCGCGACGACCTGGCCGTCGGCATACTGCGTCGCGACGGGGTCGTCGACCACGGGAATCACGCCGCGTCCGCCCTTCCCGGTGCTCTCGGCGACGAGTTGCTCGATCCAATCCGCGAGCCGCGCGACGGCGGCCGGTGGGCGCAGCACGAGCTTGTCCCGCCCCGCGAGCGCCGCGGCGGCGATGCGCGCGCCCAGCGCGCGGCCCGCCTCCGGGTCCACGGCGAGGGCCCGCTCGAGCAGGACGCGACCATCGATCCCCGCCAGGGCGGCGGGCAGCATCCCCACGACCGTCAACGCGGCGTAGCGCCCCCCCACGTCGGGTGGGTGCGGGAAGACCGCACGGAAGTGGCGCGCGCGGGCCAGCGTCTCGAGCGGGCTCCCGGGATCGGTGATCGCCACGAATTGCCCCGGCTCCGCCCGCGCCGCCAGATACCGATAGAACGAAAGCGTCTCGACAGTGCTCCCCGACTTGCTCGAGATCACGAACAACGTGCGCGCGAAGTCCGGCGCGCGCGCCACGGCGAGCACGGCGGCCGGGTCGGTGCTGTCGAGCACGGACAGGCGCACCTCGCCGAAACTCGCCGCGAGCACCTGCGGCGCGAGGCTCGAGCCCCCCATGCCGCACACGACGGTACGCGTCAACCCGTCGCGCCGCGCCGTGTCGGCGAAGCGCGCGAGGTCGTCCCACTGACCCAACGACGCGCGGGGCGCGTCCTTCCATCCCAGGAGGTCCATGCGGCCGCGAAACATAATGAACCCTCCCGGCCGCCAGGGATGGCCGTTAGGTTAGCCCGGAGGTCGCGCGTGTCCCCCCTCCCCCTCCCCCGGCTCACCCGCATCCTGGTGGCGATCGCCGCCGTCTCGTTCCTGGCGATCGTGCTGGCCTACCTGCTCGCCCCTGCCGATCGCGCGGCGCGGACGCGCGTCGCCGATGTGTCGTGGACCTGGACGGCCCTGTACGCGCTCATCTGTTCTGGTGTGGCGGCGCGCCGCCACGCCGACTCCGAACGCCGCCGGGCGTGGGCGTGGATCGGCGCCGGGTGCGCGCTGTTTCTCGGCGGCCAGCTCGGGTGGAACGGGTACGAGCTGCGCGGCCTCACGCCCCCCTACCCGTCGCTCGCGGACGTCGGCTTTCTGGGGGTCTACGTCTGCTTCCTCGTTGGACTCGCGAGCCTGTTGCGCACTGCGCGCGCGCGGCTGTTCGACGTGGAGCTGCTGCTCGACACGACCCTGGTCACGCTCACGGCGGGGGCGCTGGCGTACGCGTTCCTGCTGAAACCCCTGTTCGAGGCCGGCGGCACGCTCCTCGCGTTGCTCACCAGTGTCGGGTGGTCGGTGGGCGGCATCGCGGTGCTGTGGCTCATCCTCGTCGAACTGCTCCGCTACAGTCCGGTCCCGCTCGCGCCCACCGGCGTCGTGATCGCCAGCCTCGTCATCCTGTGCGCCTCGAACGTCGCGTATGCGGTCGCCTCGCTCCGCGGCACCTTCCGGTCCGGAGGCGCGCTCGATCTCGGGTGGGACGCGACCTTCCTG
Organism: Gemmatimonadota bacterium; assembly: GCA_003220855.1. Lineage (GTDB taxonomy): Bacteria > Gemmatimonadota > Gemmatimonadetes > Gemmatimonadales > GWC2-71-9 > AG41. The sequence goes on along the minus strand of QHTP01000215.1, from coordinate 4,195 downwards.
CTGCTTGCCGGCGCCGCCGCCCTGGCGCCGGGGAGGGCCGCTGCCGTCGACGGGACCGCGCCGGTGATCTCCGATCATGTCGCGCGCGTCACGGCGATCGTCATCGGACTGGCCGGCATCGCCGCCGTCGCGGTGGCCCAGACCCTGTCGCCCGAGCCCGACGCCGGTGCCGCGGTGCTGATCGGCGTGGCGGTGGCCATCATCGGCGTCCGGTTCACTCATTCGCTGCGCACCGACCGCCGCTAAGCGTAGCTGCTCGAGAACGAGGTCGCGAGCCAAACCCGATCGCTCATGGATTCGCTCGCGGCGACAGCGGCCGCGGAACGCAACCTGCGGCTCGTCATGGACGCCGTCCCCGACGCCATCGTCGTGGTCGACCGCGCCGGCCGGATCCTCGAGGCGAACGAGCCGGCGCGGGGCATGGGAGCCGTCCCCGGGACCACGCAGCGGCCCACCCTGTTCGACTTCGTGAACCCCGACGCCGTCTCACTCGTCCAGGAGCGGCTCGCCGCAGCGTTCCGGGGCGACGTGCAGCGCCTGGAGATCCCGCTGATCCGCGCCGACGGGAGCCACGGCATTGCGGCGCTGCTGTACGCACCGGTGCGGGAGGGGAGCGTCATCACCCGCCTGCTGATTCTCGCGCGCGACGTCACCGACCAGCGACGCACCGAGTCGCAGTACCAGCAGGCGGAAAAGCTGGCCGCCCTGGGCCAGCTGGTGAGCGGCGTCGCCCACGAGATCAACAACCCGGCAGCGATCATCTCGGGCTTCGCGCAAACGCTGCTGCTGGACGAGCTCAAGCCCGAGCATCGCGAGATGCTCCAGATGATGTACGACGAAGCCACCCGGATCGGCCGCATCACGTCCAGCCTGCTGGCGTTTGCGCGTGCCGGCGGCAAGCAGCGGAACCTCGTGGACCTGAACGACATCGCGCGCCGCACGTTCGCGCTGCGGTCCTACCATCTCTCGACGCTGAACATCACGGTCGCGCTCGACCTCGATCCCAGCGACCCCAAGATCTGGGCCGACGCCTCCGAGCTGCAGCAGCTGCTCCTCAACCTGCTGATCAACGCCGAGCAGGCGCTCGTGACCGTCGACACGCAGCGCACGATCACCGTGCGCACCCGCGCCGACGAGCGCGACACGCGGCTCGAGATCGCCGACTCGGGTCCGGGGATTCCCGCCGAGCTCCGCACCAGGATCTTCGATCCCTTTTTCACGACGAAACCGGAAGGCGTGGGCACCGGGTTGGGGCTCTCGATCTGCTACGGCATCGCGAACGACCACGGTGGCCGCATCTGGGTGGAATCGGAGCCCGGGGGGGGCGCCCGGTTCTGCGTGGTCTTGCCGCGCGACCAGCGCGAGGAAGCCCGCGAGCCCGCGGCGGCACCGGAGCCGGCCCCCCCCGCGGCCACCGGCCGGCTCGCCGTGCTCGTGGTGGACGACGAGGTCGCATTGCGCGAAGCGCTGCTGCGCTTCCTGCAACGCCGCGACATCCACGTCGAGGGCGTCGGCGACGGGCGGGAGGCGATCCGCCTGCTCGAGCAGCGCGCCTTCGACGTGATCATTTCCGACGTGCGGATGCCCGGGATGAGCGGACGGGAGTTCCTGGAGCGGCTGCGCCGCGATCGGCCCGATCTCGTGGCGCGGCTGGTGTTCAGCACCGGCGACGCCTTCACGCCTGAGACGGCCACGCTGCTCAAAGAGTCCGGCGTGCCCACCGTGGCCAAGCCGTTCGACTTCGCGGTCCTCGAGCGGGTGGTCCGCGAGGTCGCGGGGCGCGCTACGGCCTCGGCCTGAGCTCGACCTCGAGACCGGAGGCGCCCACGCCGGTCGCCGTGGGCGCGAGTGTCACGCGCAGCGGTGCGGCCGTCGCCTGCAGCGCCTCCAGCACGGCGGCGTCCACGGTCAGGTCGTAGTCGCCCGGCTTCACCCCGAGGACATAGAACGCCCCGTCGCTGAACGTCGTGAAGCGCTGCGTGGCCCCCTCTCCCGGGCGCCGGTCGGTGAGCCGGAGCGTGACGCCGGGCACGCCCACGCGCCGACCCCCCTCCTCGCGACTCACCCGGCCCTCCACCACGCCCGCCCGCACGATGGGAATGTTCAGGCGGCGGAAGCGGTTGGGGCCGGGCTCGAGCAAGGCACTCGCGAACGCCGGCACGAGCAGCGGGGACGACAGCGACAGCGAGTCGACCTGCACGCTGACGGGCTCGAACGGCACGATGTCCCACACGCGGAACTCGCCGTCCGAGTCCGAGACGGCAGTGCTCGTACCCACACGGACGCGCACGCCCGGGACGCCCCGCTCGCCGGGGTTCTGCACGCCGTCCGCGTTCTCATCCAGGAAGACCCGCCCGGAGACGCCCGACCGCTCGAGCGAGGGCCCGGGCGCCGTCGTGAGCCGACCGGTCGCGCGGTCCCACAGCACGGACCCCTGCACGTACTGCGTCCCGCTGACGGTCCCGCCGGCGGGTGCGCTCACCGTGGTGTACGACCGCAGCGCCGAGAGGTAGGACGTGAACGAGAGCGACAGCACCGGCCCGGGCGATCCCTGCAGCCACGTGACCCCCGCCTCGACCCGCAACCCCGCAGCGACGGGCCGCGCGGCGACCAGCGAGTACGACGACAGACGCAACGGACCATCGGTCTCGATCTCCGCACCGCCGCGCAGCCAGATGGGCCCCAGCACGGGGCCGAGCGCCGGGCGCGGCAAGGCGAAGGCGCTCGCGCCGGTGAACCACCGCGTCGCCCCCGGCACGCCAGCCGGGGCGTCCCGCTCGAACCGGACGAACGGCAAGGCGCGCACCGCCTGCCCTTCCGTCGAGCTCTCGATGCGCACCAGGGTCGTCGTGCCGGTCATGCTGGTCATGCGGTCGAAGGTGCCGTCGAAGAAAAAGAAACCCGCCCGACGAATGGGGCGCCAAAACCCGAATAGCATCAGACGAGAGCGCGCCCCGAGCGGCGCGAGGATCGGCGCGACGGTCCCGTCGGTGTACCGCGTGTATTCCGCGGTCACGCGCCGGTCGATGGACGGCTCGTAGCGCAGTCCGGCACGTGCGAACGCGGCGGTGACCCCGTCGAGGGTGACGGTCCACGTGGTCGAGGGGCTGCCCACGACCGACGCATAGGCGTGGGTCAGATCGGGCAGCGTGTCGCGCCAGAATCGATCGAGCCCACCCCGCACGGTCCATCGGTCGCTCACGCCGTAGTGCAGATCGGCGTTGGCAGTGGCGCCGCACGGCGTCCCGCGGCACGACCCCGCCGAAAGACCGTATTCGAGCCGTCCGGCCGGCAGCAGCTCGTCGGCGACGCGGAAGGTCTGGTTGAACTCGCGGATTTCGCCGAGTGGCCCGTAGGCCACGAAGTCCACCGGGTTCTCCCCGTACCGCACGGGCACCGCCACCCTGAATCGACCGGCGGCGTCGGCCGAATCGAACCCGAGGAGCTCCCCACCGCGGTACGCCTCGACCGACCATCCGCCGCCCGGCTCGAGCACCCCCTGGTAGCGCTCGGTGCCGATGAGGGAAGGGCGGACGAACGGTGCATTCGTGATGGAGATGCCGCGCAGCGCGCGCAACGCCGGCCCCGTGGACACGCCGTCGCCCAGACGCAGCTGCTGGAGCCAGCGCTGGTCGCGCCACACGCCCGTCCACGAGCCGGCGATCTGCACCACGCCGTCGGCCGCCCGCCCGACACTGGAGGCGCTCAGCTCGAGCGAGCCGCCGAACGCGTCCGCCCCCAGCGCCCCCGTATACCCGCTGCCCGCGAGCGGGTCGCCGCTGGGCGCGAGCAGCGTGTAATCGAACACCAGGCCGTCCCAGCGGGGGTGCTCCGCCGTGAGCAGCAGATCGGGATGCCCCATCTCGCGCGGTCGGAGCAGCGCCGTTCGGGCCGCTTCGCGACGCAGCCGGCGCGCCACCGGCAGATCGCTCGGATCGGCCAGCGTCACCGTGAGCTCCGAGAAATCGACGACGAACGGCGAGCCCAGCAGGTCGCCCAGGCGCTCGGCGCCCACGTACAGCTCGCCGTCACGGAAGCTCCGGTACTCGGGCTCCAACCGCACCCGGCGCGCGCCGTAGCTCATCGTGTCGCCGGCCGCGTCGATCACCAGGCGCCGCCCTCCCGGATCCACGGTCGCTTCGACGCGTCCCGCCGCGCTCACGCGGTAGCGGATCTCGGCGAGCTGCAGGAACTG
>QHTP01000354.1 GCA_003220855.1 Gemmatimonadota bacterium | reverse complement strand
ATCAGCCGCGCGACCTTCACGGCGTTGCGACACCATCGCCCCAGGCGCGGCGCACGGCGCTCGAGCCGGGCCGCGAATCCCCACGGGGAAGAAAACAGGGGGCGCTGCCACGCCAGCTCCCACTCGCGTTGCCGCTCTGCGGCACCGTCGAGCAGCGCGAACAGCGCGCTCAAAAACGCGCTCGTCCAGAAGCGCGAGAATCCCAGCCACCCGAGTGGACCGCGCAGCAGATAATTCGCCGCCGCTTCGCGCCGGAACCGGTCGCGCACCGGTCCACCAGCGCTCAGCTCCCGCGCCATGGCGACCAAGTCGCGCAACCGTAGCGTGAGCGGATGGCTCGCGCTGCGGCGCTCGACCTCCTCCAGCTCGGTGGGCGAGCAATCGCGCAGCGCCTCCGCGGCGAGCAGCACGTCGCGCAGCGAGCCGCGTCGATGCGGATGGCTCACCACGCTGTGCACCAGCAGGTGCCACAGATGGTCGGCGGCGCCCAGTCGAGACAGTCCCACCGCCCCGTCCAGCGGCCGCGCGCGATTCCACATCGCGTCGCTCAATTCGATATCGTTGAGGGCGAAGTGGACTTCGATCTGTACCGTGTTCGGGGCGATGCGCTGCGCTAGGTGAGCAGTTCCCGCGGGGCCCGTCGCGTGGAATCCTTCCTCATCCAGTAGACCGGCGAGCTGCTCCGCCTGGAGCGGCCGCACCAGCACGTCTACATCGTGCACGTCCACCGGCGCGGCGCTCGCGAGCGCCGCCACGCCACCTTTGAGCACGATCGTCGGGATGTTGTGCTCCGCGGCAAGGTGGCCAATCCGCAGCAGCTGACCGCGCGCCGAGAGGATGCGCTGCAGCGCTCAGTGCGAAAGAACAGGTTCCATGTGTCGGCGGAGCAATGCTCGAGGCGAGTCCAATCGGGTTCGCGGCCGGCCAGGATGGTCAGCGTCGTGGCGCGGAGGCGGACGGCGTCGCCGCACGCCGTCACCGCGCGGACGTCAGTGGGCTCGGGCGAGAGCGCGCGGACGGGCGGCGGTCGGGCGCCAGGGCGCCGACGGACGCGCTGACGTAGCCCCCGGTGCGGAGCGATGCCTCGAGCACCCACTCCCAGCCGAGCCGCTCCGCGAGGGCGTGATACGACATGCCGAGGTACTTCTTCGCGTATTCGGTCGCTGTGCGAAACGGAAGGGCCGCGGCCCGCTGCTCCTCGGCGCGCGGTCCAGCGGCGGCGTGCAGCGCCAGTCGGCCCACGGCGCGCCAATCCCGTGCGGTGTACGGTCCGTACAGCGCGAACAGACGGCTGTAGCTCGCGACGCTGAGGCCCGACGTCGTCGGCTCGAACCCGAGGCCTTCCTCGAACTGACTCCGCAACGGGACCTCGAGGTCGCGACACCGTAAACGCCTGGCGACCCAGCGCGCCAACGCGGCGGGCCGGGGGGCCGGCCGGCGCCGTACACACGCGACCACGTGGGCCGCTTCGTCAACGTGTGGCGCGCCGCGGGCCACCAGCACGAGGCGGTCGCGCAGCTCGGTGACGAGCATCAGGAGCGGCTGGAGGATCTCTTCGTGCGCCGGGACAGCGAGACACGGGATCGCCCAAGGGGAGCGATAGGAGAGGGCGGTCAGCTCGGCGAGGACGGCGATCGTTGCGTCACCCCTGCCCAACACCAAGCTCCCCAGGGGAAGCGACTCGCCGCGCTCCAGGGACCAGATGGACCCGCACGTTCGATACGGAGGAGCCAGTGCCACCAGCTCGCTCCGCAAGGGATGACCGACTTCGCTCCATGTCCGCACCATGGATGTCCGCCCCGGGGGGTACGCATCGTCCCCTTAGGAGATGTACCACGCAATGAGGAGATGTACCACGCAATCGACGCGCCCGCTAGCCGTCCGCGCGAACCTTGCAGGGCTGCAACGTTCCCGTCCTGACGCACGCCGCCTCCGCCGGTAGGTTGGGCGGGATTCGTCACCACGGAGATAGCGCCCATGGAACCGAACCATCCCGAGAGCGGCGACCAGCCGCGGGCAGCCCGGCCCGACGCCAAGAGCAAGCAATCCGGTTCCTAGTCCTTTCCGCGCTCCAACACTAGCGCTCTCGCCGTTCGGGCGGCTCTGCCCGCCGCCGAGGTGTCCCATGACCCGCCGACTGAAACTCGCTCTCGCCGCCGCGCTCGTCACGCTCGCTGCGGCGTGCTGGGACAACGGGGTGGCACCGCGGGCGAACACCCCATCCCTCGGCGGCGTCGATGCCGCCGTCGCCTGTCAGGTGACGGTGCGCACCGCGACGCTCGCGTGCGGGCCGGCGACCCCCGTCGCGACGAACGGCATCGCCCACGCGAGGAGCGGCATCGAGCCGGACGTACTCACGCTCGGTGGCCAGGGCCTCTACGTCCGACTCACCTCGAGCGGGACGGCGTACGACGGCTCCAGTCTGTTCACGACCGATGTGACCCTGACCAACCTCTTGGCGGTGCCGATGAACACGGTGGACGGCGCCACCGCCGACACGGGCGGCGTCAAGGTGTTCTTCAATACCGGGCCGAGCGTGACGGGGGGGACGGGGACGGTCGCGGTGGCGAACCCCGATGGGACCGGGACGTTCACGGCGACGGGCCAGCCATTCTTCAAGTACAGCGATGGGGTGGTGCTCGCGTCGCAGGCAACGACGGCGTCCAAGACCTGGCAGTTCACCGTACCGCCCACCGTCACGGCATTCGCGTTTACTGTCTACGTGACAACCAAGCTGCCGGTCACCACCGGGCTCACGTTTGCGCAGGTGAGCGCTGGGGCGTATGGCGCCTGCGGGGTGACGACCACCGCCGCGGCGTACTGCTGGGGCCTCAACGCGTACGGCCAGCTCGGCATCGGCACCGCGTCCGGGCCGCAGCAATGCGACTACGGCAACGGGTGCAGCCCGACGCCGGTGGCGGTGTCCGGCGGGTTCACCTGGGCCGCAGTGAGTGCCGGGAGTGGCTCGACTTGTGGGGTGACGACCGCCGGCGTGGCGTACTGCTGGGGTTACAACCCCTCCGGCGAGCTTGGCAACGGAACCACGACAACACCGAGGGCGAGCTCGGCAACGGCATGTCGACTGGACCGGAGAACTGCCCCCAAGTGGGAGACTGCAGCACGACACCCGTCGCGGTGTCCGGCGGGCTCACCTGGTCCGCGGTGAGCGTCGGGGGTGGTGGGGCCTGCGGGCTGACCACCGCCGGCGCGGCGTACTGCTGGGGTTACAACACCGAGGGCGAGCTCGGCAACGGCACCACGACCAACAGCACGACGCCGGCGCCAGTGTCCGGCGGGCACACTTTCGCCGCGCTGAGCGGGGGGTCGCAATATACCTGCGGGGTGACGACCGCCGGCGCGGCGTATTGCTGGGGGTTTGGCGACTACGGCCAGCTCGGCAACGGCATCAACACGAGTAGCCCGACGCCGGTGGCGGTGTCCGGCGGGCACATTTTCACCACGGTAAGCGCTGGGACTTTCGCCACCTGTGGGGTGACGACCGCCGGCGCCGCGTACTGCTGGGGCCTCGACGTGTACGGCGAGATCGGCAACGGCGCGCCGACTGATGCTGGACCGGCACAATGCGGGTTGTACTTCTGCTACCCGTCGCCGGTGGCGGTTGCCGGAGGACTCAGCTTCGCCGCGGTGAGCGCCGGGCATTCGTACAACACCTGCGGGGTGACGACCGCCGGCGCGGCGTACTGCTGGGGCTGGGCCGCGTACGGCGGACTCGGCAACGGCATCACGTCAGGACCGGAGCGATGCAACGGAGACGGTTGCAGCACGACGCCGGTGGCGGTGTGGTAAAGCCCCGAACAGCACAACCTTGTAGCAAGATCGTGACAAACGTCGTGTCGGACAGCGTCCGCCCCGCTTTGGGACGTCGGACGGTTTCTTGCGGTGCAGGGAGACGCCCTAGACGAGGCAGCGCCCATGGACCCGCAACACGCCGCCCCCGGCGGCGAGCCGCAGCACGCCCCGCCGCACGCCACCGGCAAACGCAAGTGGGTCAGTCCCGAGGTGATCGAGCTGCCCCGCCTCACCGATCTGACGCTCCAGACCGGAGCGCCGATCCCCGGCTTCGGAGACCCAGGAAGCGGAAGCACGGTCTTTTAGAGGAGCGCGCGCCCTAGCATGCTCCTCGGCTTCGCGTTGACCGAGCACTGCAACCTGCGGTGCCCGCATTGTATCCGCGACGACGTCACGACCGTGCGGTCGCTCGACGCCGCCCTGATCGAGTCTATTCTCGATCAGGCGCTCGACCTGTACGGCGCCGTGACGGCGAGCTTCACCGGCGGCGAGCCGCTGCTCCATCCCGATATCGATCGCATCGTGGCGGCGTGCGCGGCGCGGCACGTGCCGTATCGCTTCGTGAGCAACGGCTGGCACGTGCGGCGGTTGATGCCGCTGTTCGACCGCCATCCCCCCGAGGCGGTGCGACTCAGTCTTTCCGGTGCCACACGAGCCGTGCACGACGCGGAGCGCGGGCGGGAGAGTTTTCGCCGTGTGTTGCTCGCGGTGGCGCTGTTCACCAGCCGCCGTATTCCCGCGTCGCTTTCCATTGTGATCGACCGCCGCGACCGCCACCAGCTGCGCGAGGCGGCGGACCTGGCCGAGGGGTTGGGGTGCGTGCGCCTGCACGTGATCCTGCCCCAGCCCGTGCCGGGAAGCGTGGCGCGCGACAGCGATCTGCCGCCCGAGGAGTGGATGGCCGTGCGTCACGAAACCGAGGCCATCGCCCGCGAGCGGGGGCGCCGCACCGTCGTGGCGCTCGACTACGGCGCGCCGTTCGACGGCCCCGAATCACCCTGCGAGACGTTCGCGCTCAAGCGCAT
>QHTP01000214.1 GCA_003220855.1 Gemmatimonadota bacterium | reverse complement strand
GCGACGTAGACGAGCGTGAAGATGTCCACAGCGGTGAGGCGTTCCACGACGCCACGACGCAACGTTGCAAGTCGCGTCGTGAAACGTGGCGTCATGGCGTCGTGTGACGTGCTCACAGCCACCCCTCTTTCCGGTACCACTGCGCGGTTCGCCGCAGTCCGGTTTCGAGGTCGGTTTCCGCGCGCCAGCCCGTGTCGCGCATCAACGCGTCGGGGCGGCAGGTCCACGCTGGAGCGAGAAACTCGGCCGCCTTGTCCGACGAGAGCAGCGTCGCCCGGCCCGCCAGGTGGGCGACCGAGCCGATCACCCACAACAGCCCGCGCACCAGGGGGGCGGGCAGTGATACGACACGCGGCTCTCGGCCGACCGCGCGCCCAATTGCCCGCACCAGCCCGCGGCTGGTCGTCACCGCGGGGTGCGCCGCGTAGTACACGTGATTCGCCGCGGCCGGCGCGGCAGCCGCCACCAGCGCCCCCGCGAGATCCCCTGCGTAGATGACCGACAGCTCCTGGGATCCGTCACCGAACACCGGGGCGAGCCCGAGCTTCGCCAGCTTGAACAGCTTGAGCACCTCGCGATCCCGTTCGCCGTACACGGTCGGCGGGCGCACGATGGTCCAGGAAAACGCCATCGCCCGCACCAGCACCTCCGCCGCGAGCTTGCTCTCGCCGTACGGCGTGACCGGGGAGGGCGGGCGCGTCTCCTCGACCGGTGCTCCCGGCCGCGTCGGACCGGCGGCCGCGAGCGACGACACCAGCACGAAGCGCCGCGGCGGCCGCTCGGCTGCGGCTTCCAGCACATTGGCCGTACCGTCGCGGTTGGCCCGCATGAATTCGTCGAGACCGCGCGCACTGATGCGTCCCGCGACGTGGTAGATCACCTCCGCGCCGGCGCACCCGTCGCGCAGCGCGCGCGCGTCGTCCAGGTCGCCGACCACCAGCCGCACGTCCGTCCATCCTAGCGCCCGCGCTTTGGCGGGCGTACGCACCAGGCACGTCACCGCGTCGCCCTGGGCGCGGAGCGCTTGCACCAAGTGCGCCCCGACGAAGCCCGTCCCGCCGGTGACGAACGCCCTCACAGCGGTTTGTCGTAGATCCGGTACGTCTTGTACGGACGAAAGCCGAGCTGCAGCGCGGCGTTCACCATCGGGACGTTGTCCTCGAGGATCCAGCCGCCCTCGCCCCAGTGATAGCCGTGGATCGCGCCCTTGCTCCAGATCCAGTGGTACATCAGGGCGTCCACGCCGCTCATGCGGTACTCTTTCAGCGTGCCGAGCAGCAGGATGCGGCAGCGATGAATCTTACGCGCGTACCAGAGGATCTTCGGCAGCCCGTACAGGCGCCCCGAGGGATTGTGCTTGAGGGCCACGTTGAAATCGGGGAGGGCGACGGCGAATCCGATCACGTTACCCTCGCGCTCCGCGAAGCACACCAGGTCGGGCTCCACGATCGCCTTGAGCTGCTTGGCCAGGTGATCGATCTCGGCCTCGGTGAGGGGAACGAAGCCCCAGTTCTTCTCCCACGCCTGATTGTAGAGCGCCTTGACGAGCTCTACCTCCTGCCTGAACCGCTTCATGTTCAACGGCCGCAGCGTGATGTTCTTGCGCTCCGCGATCACGGTGGCCGCGCGCGCGATCCGCTCGGGCATCCGGGCGTCGGGGCTCTCGAAGGCGAGCAGGTCTTTCGCCTTGGCGAAGCCGTAGCCCTCGTGCAGGCCGACGTAGTAGGGCGGGTTGTGTGGCATCATCAGGGTAGGCGGCGTGTCGAAGCCCTTAACCAGCAGGCCGCACTCGTCGTTGATCGAGGGACTCATGGGCCCGCGCATGACCCGCAGGCCACGCTCGCGTAGCCAGGCGGCGGCGGTGTCGAACAGGGCCCGCGCCACCGCCGGATCGTCGACGCACTCGAAGAAGCCGTAAAAGCCGACGCGGTCGCCGTGCTCACGCGTGTGGGCGTCGTTCTTGATGGCCGCGATCCGCCCGACGCTCCGCCCGTTGGCCCGTGCCACGAAGTACTGCGCCTGGGCGTGCTGGAAGAACGGGTTCTTGCTGGGCGTGAGCAGGGTGCGGACGTCCATCCGCAGCTGCGGGACCCACAACGGGTCGCCGCGGTAGTGGTCGTAGGGGAAGGCGATGAACTGCGCGAGACCGCGCCCGTCGCTGACGGGCGCGATCTCCGGAAGGCTCAGATGACCCCCAGCTCTTTGCCGAGCCGGGCGAACACCTCCAACGCATGGTCGATCTGCTGCGCCGTGTGCGTCGCCATCAGGCTGGTGCGCAGCCGGCAATGCGAGGGCGGCACGGCGGGCGGCACCACCGGGTTGGTGAACACACCCGCTTCGAACAGCTTCCGCCAGAACAGGAACGTCTTCTCGAGCGGGCCGATGAGCACCGGCACGATCGGCGTCTGGGTGGGGCCGATGTCGAAGCCGACCGCCCGCAGGCCGGTCTGGAGCCGGCGCGTATTCTGCCACAAGCAATCGCGCCGCTCGGGCTCGCGCTGCAGGATGTCGAGCGCGGCGAGCACGCCCGCCGTGTTCGCCGGCGGCAGCGCGGCCGTGAAGATCAGCGGCCGGGAGTTGTGCTTGAGGAAATGGATGACGTTCTCCGCGCCCGCCGCAAATCCGCCGATCGAGGCAAGCGACTTGGAGAAGGTCCCCACGATGATGTCGACCTCGTCGGTGAGGCCGAAATGCGCGGCGGTGCCGTCGCCGCGGGGGCCGAGCACGCCCACGGCGTGCGCGTCGTCGAGCGCGAGCGCCGCCCCGTACTTCTGCGCGATCTTGAGCAGGCTCGGCACGTCGGCGATGTCTCCCTCCATGGAATAGACGCCGTCGACGATGACCATGACCCCCGTACCGGCAGGCACGTGCTGCAGCTTGCGCTCGAGCTGGGCCAGGTCGCCGTGGTTGAAGCGCACCGTCTCGCCATACGACATCTTGGCGCCGTCCACGATCGACGCATGGTCGAGCTTGTCGAGGAACACCATGTCGCCCCGGCCTACCAGCCCCGAGATGAGCCCCAGGTTCGCCTGATAGCCCGTCGAGAAGACCAAGCACGCTTCCTTCCCGAAGAACTGCGCCAGCTCGTGCTCCAGCCGCTCGTGCAGGTCGAGCGTGCCGTTCAGGAGCCGGCTGCCGGTGCAGCCCGACCCGTAGCGCTCGAGCGCCTGCTTTGCCGCCGCGAGCACGGCCGGATGATGCGTGAGCCCCAGGTAGTTGTTGGAGCCCATCATGATCCGCTCTTTGCCTTCGATGACGACGACCGTGTCTTCGGAATGGGAAATGGGCCGGAAGTACGGGTACAAGCCCACTGCCTGCAGCTCCCGGGCCTTGGTGAAGTTCTTGCACTTGTCGAACAATGTGACGTGCTGCAGGGTCTCGGTGTTCACGGGGCCCCCAGGGCGGTGATGGGAAAATGCAGCCTTCATGCTAGTGGTGGTGATCTAAAACCGCAAGGGCGCGAGAGATGCGACGCGTCAGCAGGCACTCACCCCGGTACGTAAGTTGAAAGGCGATGCGCCCGCTGGCAGTGGCGATCACGCTGTTGACCGTCGCCGCCCGACCGGCGGCGACGCAAGACCCGTATCGCGTCGCCTGGTGGGATGCGGCGTCGGTGCTGGCGGCCGGCGGGCTGTCCCTCATTCCCGAGGTCGCGGGGCTGCCCCCCGGGGCGCCGCCCTGCGCGCCGTGCGACCCCGCATCCCTGTCCGGCATCGATCACGCGGCGCTGCACACGTTCTCCGGACCCGCCGGGACCGCGAGCACCCTCCTGCTCGCGGGCGTGATCGGCTTCTCGGGTCTCGCGTCACTCGAGGGTGCGTCCCCGGCCCAGGTGCGGGGCCATGCGGCGGTGTACGCCAACGGACTCGCGTGGACGTTGGCGGCGTCGCAATGGCTCAAGGTGCTCGCGCACCGCAGCCGGCCGGTGCTCTACACGGCCGACGCACCGGGGGCGGCGTCCGACCCGGACAGTAGGCGCTCGTTCCCTTCGACCCACGCGGCGCTCGCCTTCGCGGCGTCGACGGCGTACGTCGTGATGGCGAGGCGGGAGCGATTACCGCACCGCACCCGCAATGCCGTGTTGCTGTATGCGGCGTCGCTGGGCGTCGCGACCCTGCGCGTTTCCGCGGGCCAGCACTTTCCGACGGATGTCGCGGGCGGGGCGGCGCTCGGCGCCACGCTCGGCTGGCTGGCCGCGCGTGTGCATCCCACCGGGCCGTGACGTGAGCCAGCAGCTCCCCCGCGTGATGCGGCTGCGCGACGTGGTGCTCTTCAACATCAGCGCCATCGTGGGGCTGCGCTGGCTCACCACCGCGGCGAGCCAGTTCGGGCTTGCCAGTCTGGGCCTGTGGCTCCTCGCCATGGTGGTGTTCTTCCTGCCGTCGGCCATCGCCGTTCGGGAGCTGGCCGACATCGATCCCGCGGCGGGCGGCATCTACCGCTGGGTGCGGCGGGCGTTCGGGCCGCTGCACGGCTTCGTGGCGGGGTGGGGATACTGGGTGAACAACCTGTTCTACTTTCCGTCGCTGCTCGTCGCGACGGCGGCGATCGCCGCCTACGCGCTCGGCCCGCGCTTCGTGCACCTGGGCGACGACAACGCATTCATCGCGGTGGTGTCGCTCGCGGGGCTATGGCTCGCCGTGGCCGTGAACGTGGTCGGCCTGCGGGTCGGGAAGCGGCTACAGAACCTGGGGGGCTACGGCACCTGGCTTCCGGCACTGATCTTCGTGCTGCTCGCGGTCTGGTCCCTGGTCACGCGCGGCAGCGCGACGTCGTTCACCGCCCGCGGGCTCGTCCCCGCGCGATTCGACCTGCAATCGATCAACCTGTTCGCGACCATGACGTTCGCCTTCGCGGGACTCGAGCTCGCCCCCACGCTGGGCGACGAGATTTACGACGCCGCACCGACGCTACGCCGGGGCATACTGCTCTCCGGATTTGCGATCGTGGCGATGTACGTGCTCGGCACCGCCGCGATGCTGGTCGCCCTGCCCGCGGACACCGTGAGCATCACCAACGGCATGCCGCAGGCCACCGCCGCTCTCGTGGAGCGGCTCGGCGCGGCATGGCTCGCCCCGGTCGCCGGGCTCGTGGCGATCCTGCTGGTGCTCGGCAATCTCGGCGGCGTCGGCGCGTGGCTCGCCGGCTCGGCCCGCTTGCCGTACGTCGCCGGTGTGGACGGGGCGCTGCCCCCGGCGTTCGGCCAGATCCATCCGCGCTGGCAAACGCCGTACGTCGGACTGCTCGTCCAGGGCGCGATCGCGACCGTTTTCGTGATCGCGAGCCTCGCGGGTACCAGCGTCAAGAGCGCCTATCTGGTGCTGACGCAAACCACGCTGATCCTGTTTTTCATTCCGTACCTCTACCTGTTCGCGGCGTACCTACGGTTGCGGCGCGATCGCACGCTCGGCACCGGGCTGGTGGGAGTCGTCGGTCTCGCCGCGGTGCTCTGCTCCATCGGGTTGGGGTTCGTGACTCCCGCCGACGAGGCCCACCCGTGGCTGTACAAGGGAAAGGTCGTCGGGGGCGTGATCGGATTCATGCTGCTCGGGGTAGTACTCGCGAGGAGGGGTGTGAGGCGTGGCACAGCCTCAGCTTCGGCCGTGCACTAGAGTGCAACGTCATCCGTCCCTTTGAGGACCCCCAGGGAGTTCGGCGTGAAGGTTCGTCCCTCGCTGTTCCTGACAGTGGTCGCCGCCGTGTGCCTGCCAGCCGCCGGCCGGCCCCAGCAGGGCCCACCGCGCGTGCGCCGCGAGATTCGCGGGTTCGATTTCCGCCAGGATGGCGTGTGGCGCCGGGAAGCGCGCACGGTGCGGAACGCCCGTCGCCGCCTGCTGGGGCGTCGGAATTTCCCGGCCCTGAATGCCCCGCTCGCGGCGGGGGGCAGCGTCCCCCTGTCGGCGGGTGGACCCGTGGCGACGGTGGTGGCCGTGTCGGGTGTGCTGCGAGTGCCGGCGGTGCTCCTCAAGTTCAAGAACACGGCGACGAGCGAGACCCGCACCACCAGCGAGTTCGATCAGGTCCTATTCGCGTCGTCGCCGACCGGCGCGTCGGCGGGCCGTCCCTACACGTACGCGTCGTACTACGCGCAGCTGTCGAACGGATTGCTCGGCGTGCAGGGAGCGACCTACGGGTACGCCTCGCTCGACTCGAACGAAGTCACCTACACCGGCGTGGCCGGCTCGTGCCGCGGGAACCCCTACGGCACGACCGACTGCAATGGCTTGTTCTCGGGCGACGCGATCGCCCGCATGCAGAACGGGTTAACCCAGGCGTTGCGCCGAGTGGACGCCCAAGTCGACTGGACGCAGTACGACAACAACGGCGATGGTTACGTGGACCTCGTCGCGTTCCTCCAGCCCGCGCTCGACGGGGCGTGCGGGCCCGCCGGGAACAATCACCTGTGGTCCCACCGCTATTTCTTGCTCTCTCCCTATACGACCCATGCGGTGAATAGCCAGGGCGTGCGGATCAAGGTCGCCGACTATATCCTCGAGAGCGCCGTGGGCGGTGCCGAAGGCTGCGACACGACGCAAATCATGCCGGTCGGGACCGTAGCGCACGAAACCGGCCACGGGTTCGGGTTGCCCGATCTATACGATACGGATGGCAAGAGCGAGGGTATCGGCGAGTACAGCTTGATGGGCAGCGGCAACTACACTTCCCCGTTCAGCCCCTCGCGCATGGACGCGTGGTCGCTGAGCGAGCTTGGCTGGGTGACGGTGGTGCCGATCGCGTCGGGCAGCGTGTACGCATTCGGGCCGGCACCGAGCTCGGACACAGCGTTCTTCCTTCCCGTCGGCGGAGCGAACCCCCGCGGCGAATACTTCCTGCTCGAGAACCGCCAGGGG
>QHTP01000213.1 GCA_003220855.1 Gemmatimonadota bacterium | reverse complement strand
GTGGGGCGCGCCCATCGCCCACGAGGACGACGCCGACCGCGCCATGCGCTGCGCGCTCGATCACCTGGCCGCGCTCGAGCGGCTCAACGCGAAGTGGAAGGAGCAGGGTCGCCCCGAGCTCGGCATCGGGATCGGCATCAACTTCGGCGAAGTGTTCGCGGGCAACGTCGGCTCGGATCGGCGGCTCGAGTACACCGTGATCGGCGATGCCGTAAATACCGCCAAACGCCTGTGCGACACCGCGGGGGCCAACGAGATCCTCATCTCGGAGCCCTTCTACCAGCAGTTGAAGCAACCCCCGAAGGTCGATCCCCTCGAACCGATCCAGGTCAAAGGCAAGTCCAAGAAGATTCCGGTTTACCGGGTGAAGCGGTAGGACACCCCGAAGCGCTCCAGCAGATCGAGCGCGAGCCGCAGCGGCAGCCCCATCACGCCGAAGAAGTCGCCCCGGATGCCTTCCACCAGGGCGGCGCCCTTCCCCTGGATCGCGTAGGCGCCCGCCTTGTCGAGCGGTTCTCCCGTGGCCACGTATTCCGCAATCTGCTCGTCGGAGAGCCGCCGGAACGTCACGTCCGTGACGTCGAGCGCATGCTCCACCCGTCCATCCAGGGCCACCGCCACCGCCGTCATCACCTGGTGTTTGCGCCCCTGGAGCCGGCGCAGCATGTCCGTCGCTTCGGCGGGGTCGGCGGGTTTGCCGAACACCCGTCCGCGCAACACCACCGTCGTGTCGGCCGCCAACACCGGAGCGCCACGCGCGCGCGCCGCCACCGTGCGGGCCTTTTCGCGTGCCAGCCGCGTCACGTACGCCTCGGGCTGCTCCGAGGGAAGCAGCGACTCGTCTACGTCGGGCGCGATCGCGCGGAACGGCAGCCCCAGCATCTCGAGCAGCTGGCGGCGCCGCGGGGAGCCGCTCGCGAGGATGATCACCTTTCGAGGATCAGCGTCACGGGCCCGTCATTCACGAGCTCCACCTGCATCATCGCGCCAAACTCTCCGGTGGCAACGAGGGTACCGCTCCCCGCTCCCCGCTCCCGCAAGAGGGCCACGAAGCGGTCGTACAGCGGAATGGCGACGTCCGGCGGCGCCGCGTCGATGAAACTGGGCCGCCGCCCCTTGCTGGCGTCGCCGTACAGCGTGAACTGCGACACCACCAGCATCGCTCCGCCCACGTCGGCGAGCGCCAGATTCATTTTCCCTTCCGCGTCGCCGAACAGCCGCAGCCCCAGGATCTTGTCGGCCATCCAGCCGAGGCGCTCCTCGGTGTCGGTCGGGGCGAAGCCGGCGAGGATCAGGAACCCCACCCCGATGGATCCCGTGACGCGACCGCTCACCTGGACGGCGGCGCGGGAGACGCGCTGCAGCACGACCCTCAAACCCCACCCCGTCTCACGACGCCACGACGCCAAGTTGCACGGGTCTTGGAACGTGGCGTCATGGCGTCGTGCAACGTTTTTCGCTCACTCGACCGTCACACTCTTCGCGAGATTGCGCGGCTGGTCCACGTTGCAGCCTCTCCGCACCGCGATGTAGTACGCCAGCAGCTGCAGCGGCAGCACGCTGAGCACGGGCGTCAGCAAGTCGAGCGTCTCGGGCACTTCGATCTTGTGGTCGGCCAGCTTCGCCAGCCCCGAGTCCCCTTCCGTGACCACCGCGAGCACGCGACCGCCCCGCGCCTTCACCTCCTCCACGTTCGACACGACCTTCTGGTAGACGGCGTCCTTGGGGGCGATGAACACGACCGGCATGAGGTCATCGATCAGCGCGATCGGGCCGTGCTTCATCTCGGCCGCGGGATAGCCCTCGGCGTGGATGTAGGAGATTTCCTTGAGCTTCAGGGCGCCCTCGAGCGCCACGGGGAAGTTGTAGCCGCGTCCCAGGTAGAGCACGTTCTGTGCGCGCATCATGCGCTCCGCGATGCGCTCCACCTCCGGGGCTTTCGCGAGCACGCGCTCCACCAGCTCCGGCAGCCGGCCGAGCGCCCGCACCACCTCGCGTCCCTGGAGGATCGAGAGGGCCCGCAACCGGCCCATCTTGAGGGTGAGGACCGCGAGGGCGGCGATCTGACTGGTGAACGCCTTGGTCGAGGCGACGCCGATCTCCGGTCCGGCGTGCAGATAGATCCCGCCGTCCACTTCCCGCGCGATGGTCGAGCCGACCACGTTCACGAGCCCCAGCGTCCGGGCGCCGCGGCGCTTCGCCTCGCGCAGCGCCGCCAGCGTGTCCGCCGTCTCGCCCGACTGTGAGATCCCCACCACCAGGGTGCGCTCGTCCACGATCGGATTGCGGTAGCGGAACTCGGAGGCGTACTCGACCTCCGAGGGGATGCGGGCGAGCTCCTCCATCATGTACTCGCCGATCAGGGCCGCATGCCACGAGGTGCCGCAGGCGGTGAAGACGATGCGGTTCACCTGGAGCAGCTGCTCGTCGTCGATGTTGAGCCCCCCCAGCCGCGCCGTGCCCTCTTCCTCGAGCAGGCGGCCGCGCAGCGTATCGCGCAGGCTTTCGGGCTGCTCCAGGATTTCCTTGAGCATGAAATGCGCGTGGCCGCCGCGCTCGATCGTCGCGAGGTCCCAGTCGACCCGCGTGACGGCCTTCTCCTTCTCCACCGAATCGAGGTCGAGGATGCGATACTCGGCCGGCCGCACGACGGCGATCTCGCCGTCGTCGAGGTACACCACCGAGCGGGTGTGCGCCAGCACGGCGGACGCGTCCGACGCGACGAAATTTTCTCCCGTCCCGATCGCGACCAGCAGCGGCGAGCCGCGCCGCGCCGCGACGATCGTATCGGGCTCGCGCGTCGACACGACCGCGATGCCGTACGTGCCCTCGACCTGGTGCAGCGCCCCCGCCACCGCCTCCACCAGCGCGCCCGCCGAGTGCTTGGCGAGCAGCTCTTCGATCAGATGCGCCAGCACTTCGGTGTCGGTCTCGGAGCGGAAGACGTGTCCGCGCGTGGCGAGCGCCGTGCGCAACACGCCGGCGTTCTCGATGATGCCGTTGTGGACAAGGGCGAGGGTGCCGCCGCAGTCGGTGTGGGGGTGAGCGTTGACGGTGTTCGGGGCGCCGTGCGTCGCCCAGCGCGTGTGGGCAATCCCGGCGTGGCCGGCGGGAAGCGTTTTCCCGAGCTGTTTCTCGAGCACGCTGATCTTGCCCGGCGCCTTGTGCACCTCGATGCGGCCCTCGGCCACTAGCGCGATCCCCGCCGAGTCGTAGCCGCGATACTCGAGCCGCCTCAGACCCTCGAGCAGCAGGGCCGCGGCTTGCCGGGGACCGGTGTAGCCTACGATGCCGCACATGGTGGGGAAGAATAACACCCCCCGAGCGGCTGTTGCGCGCCGGTATGAGAGGGGGGGAGATTGTGGCAACTCATGCTACCGACGTGGATTCGCCCGCTCGGGCTCGCCGAGCACGTCATCGTGGGTGGACTGCTCACGGCACTGCTCGCGGCCCTCGGCGCGCCCGCCCTGGCGCGGGTCGTTGCGGTCGCTGCCGTAGGGGTGGCCCACGAGTGGGGGGACGGGGATTACGTCAGCGCGCCGGGCGCCCCCTGGAACGGCATCCTCGATACGCTGGCGTTTCTCCCCGTACCACTGCTGTGGTGGAGCTCAGCGTGGCTCGGCTAGTCGCCGTCCCTCGTGCACCAGGTCCCACGCCGCCGCGGCGCTCGGGGCCTCGGCGATCAGCCGGATGATCGGCTCGGTGTTGGACGGCCGCACGTGCAGCCAGCGGTCGCGCCAGGCGAGGCGCAGACCATCCTGCGTGTCGACGCTCGCGTCCGGAAAGCGCTTTCGCAATGCCGCATAGACGCTTGCCATTTCCAGACCCTGTTCCGCGTTCCGGGATCCGCGTTCCGCCTTTGCTTTGACGATCACGTAGCGCGGCGCGGCGGACACGAGCTCGCTCACCCGCTTGCCGTCCCGGGCGAGCAGCGCGAGCAGCAGCGCGGCGGCGACCGGCGCGTCACGCCCCGCATGCAACGCCGGATACATCACCCCGCCATTCCCTTCCCCACCGATCGCAGCCCCAAGCCGCAAGATGGCGCGGGCCACGTGCACCTCCCCGACCGGAGTGCGGACGACCTCGGCGCCGCACTCGCGCGCCGCATCCTCCACGACAAGGCTCGTCGAGAGGTTGCAGACCACCGTAGCACCCTTCCCCGTTCCTCTTTCCCCTTTCTCCAGAACGGAACGCACCGCAAACGCGAGCGTGTAATCCTCGCCGATCGGCGCGCCGGTTTCGTCGACGATCGCCAGGCGATCGACGTCGGGGTCGACGGCGATGCCCACATCCGCGCCCGAGCGCCGCACCAGGGCGGCGAGGTCGCCGAGGTTCTCGGGGACCGGCTCGGGCGCGCGGGGAAATCGGCCGTCGGTCTCGAGGTTGATCCCGGTGACGCGGCACTCCAGGCGCTCGAGCAGGTCGCGCATGACGGGGCCGCCCGCCCCGCGCACCGCGTCCAGCGCGACGCTGAAACGCCGCGTGCGGATCCGCTCGACGTCGAGGCCGGGGAGCCGGAGCACGGCGTCCAGGTGCCGCTCGATCGCGCCCGCATCGGATTCAACCTTCCCCGTCCTCCCCCGTCCTCCCCCGTCCTCCCCAACCAGGGCTTGGACGCGCTTGCCATCGGGGCCATCCAGGAAAATCCCGTCCGATCCGATGAATTTCAGGGCGTTCCACTCGATGGGATTGTGGCTCGCGGTGATCGCGATCCCGCCGCCCGCGTGGTGGTGCTCGACGGCCAGCTGTACCGTCGGCGTGGGCACGAGGCCGATGTCGATCACGTCACAGCCGACAGACGTGAGGCCGGTCGTGACGGCCGCTGCGAAGGCAGGTCCGGACGCGCGCGCATCCCTGCCCACGACGACGGCGCTCCCGTTCCCGTTTCCCGTTTCCCGTTTCCCGTTGTCACGCACCCACGTCCCGAACGCCCGCGCCCAGCGCGTCACCACGTCGGGCGTCAGGTCCTTGCCCACGATGCCGCGCACGCCGGACACCCCGACCATCAATGTGTCGGTCATGGCGGCAATTTAGTCGGAGGGAGGCGAGCGACGTGCCGTGTCGGGTGACGGTGCGGGAAGATACAGCGGTTGAAACTCGGGGGTCCAGACCGGCAGCGCGGACGGGTCGGGGAACGCGGCGAGGAACGCCTCCACCGCCGGCGCATGAAACTGCGTTTCCTTCCCCTCTTCGAGCTCCTGCAACGCCTTCTGTACGGACAGCGCCGGGCGATACGGCCGGACGCTCGTCATCGCGTCGAACGAATCGGCAATGGTGACGACCCGCACCTCGACCGGGATCTGGTCGCCCCCCAGGCCGTCGGGGAAGCCCCGGCCGTCGAGGCGCTCGTGGTGGGACCGCACGATGGCGAGCGCCGCCGGCACGTCGCGCATCAACGGCGCCAGGATGCGGGCGCCGATCACGGGGTGCTCCATGATGTGGCGGTACTCGGGGTCGCTGAGCTTCCCCGCCTTGTGCAGCACCTGCTCACTGACCCCGATCTTGCCGATGTCGTGCAGCTCGGCGCCGAGCGTGATGACGTCGATCACGGACTGGGGCAGCCCCATCTCGCGGGCGATCCGGGTCGAGTAGTTCGCGACCCGCACCGAGTGGCCGCGGGTGTAGGGGTCCTTTTCTTCCAGGAAGTGCACCAGCGCCTGCAGCCGCTCGAGCGACAGCTCCTCGATCCGACGCGCCTGCTCCTGCACCCGCTGCTCGAGGTTGTGGCGATAGTCCTCGAGCTCCATCTTGAGGCGCCGTTTGTCGAGCGCCTGCATCACGCGGGCGCGCACCTCGTCCAGGTGGAACGGCTTGGCGACGTAGTCGAGCGCGCCGAGCTGCAGGCAGGCGACGGCGCTCTCCACCTCGGCCACGGCGGTGACGACGATGACGGCGGTGTCCGGCCACTTGGCGATGATCTCCCGCAACAACCCCACCCCGTCCATCTGGGGCATCCGCAGGTCGGAGATGACGAGCGGCACCTGCTCGTGGTGCAGCATCTCCAGCGCCTCCGTGCCGGACCCCGCCTCGGCGCACGTGAACCCCTCGCCCTCGAGCAACCGCACGAGGACGCGGCGCAAACGCGGCTCGTCGTCGACCACCAGGCACTTCACGGAGTTCGGCTGCGGCATCGTCGGCGTAACGTAGTGGTCGCTTGCTCGGCGCGGAAGGCGCCCTTACGTTCCCGCCATGACGGAGATCTCGCGCGACGACCTGGCGACGCGGTTTGCTACCCGTGCCGTGCACGCCGGCAAGATCGCCGATCCCCTCGCCGGCGCCGTCATGACGCCGATCTACCAGACCTCCACCTACATCCAGGACGGCCTCGGGCGGCACAAGGGGTACGAATACGCCCGCACCCGCAACCCGACGCGTGAGGCGCTCGAGCGCAACGTCGCCGCGCTCGAAGGGGGGCGTCATGGCTTCG
>QHTP01000352.1 GCA_003220855.1 Gemmatimonadota bacterium | reverse complement strand
ACGTTCTACGGCGTCTCGCCGGCACCGGACGGCTCGGTGTGGGGAACAGCCATGGGAATGCCGGGCGCGATTGTTCGTTTCGTTCCTGGTTCTCATCCACCTGAGACGGCGCTGTCAGAGTACTACGAAGTGCCGTGGAACAACCCGAAGGCGCCGGTGCAAGGCTACGCGCCTCGTGGCTTGGACGTAGACAGCAAGGGCATCGTCTGGACGGTGCTATCGAGCGGACATTTCGCGAGCTTCGACCGCAGCAAGTGCAAGGGCCCGCTCAACGGCCCGACCGCCGCGACGGGACAGCAGTGCCCGGAAGGCTGGACGCTCTATCCGTTTCCGGGTCCGAACTACAAGGGAGCGGTGGAGAACGGCAGCGCCGAATCGGTGTACTACGACTTCGTCGATCGGTTCGACATGCTTGGTGCCGGCAAGGACATACCGATTGCGACCGGCAATCTGTCCGAGGGATTGCTGGTGCTGGTGGACGGCAAGTTCATGACGCTGCGCGTGCCGTATCCGATGGGCTTTTACGCGAAAGGCCTGGACGGCCGCATTGATAATCCGCAGGGCGGCTGGAAGGGGAAGGGCATCTACACGCCGATCGCGACGCGAGCGCCATTCCACATGGAAGGTGGCAAAGGGACCACCAGCAAGCTCGTGAAGTTCCAGATGCGACCGGATCCACTCGCTAACTAATCAATAGTCCCAACTCCTAAGTTTCTATCTTGGGAGTTGGGGTGCGCTTATCGGCTTGCGCCTTTTGGCGGTATCGGATTCGGTTTGGCGAACTTCGTCGCGTCGATGGGAACGTTCGCGCGCAACTCGCTCAGCTCGATGGTAGAGCGACCGTCCGTCCAGGTCACGATCCAGCGATATGGCAATTTGACTCCGGAGACGTCGCGATAATCGGAGTAGTCGATCTGCGTCGGATTGATGCCAACCAGCGAGTTCGTATAGCGGACCAACCGCACCAGCAGACCCGAGGTGGAATCGAAGTACAATTTTACCGGGAGCCCTCCTGGGGTTAGCCGTCCCTGAAGAACTTGCACCTCTTTATTGTCGATCATCTCGGGAAAGCCGACGCGCCAGTCGGTAAGTGTTTGTTTGATCCGCGCTGGGAAAGACAGCTCGGCATCTACTTTGGCGCCATCCAGATCCCCTCCCGTAAGCTCGATGAGGGGCATTGGTTTCAACGTTTCTGGTGACGCAATCCAGCCAAAACTTCTGAAATGCCGTCTCATAACCAGCATACGTACCTTTGGCGGCAAAAGTCGTTAGATTCGACACGCGTTGTGTTCCGCCCAGAGCCTCTATATATTTATTCAAAATTTGATCGACGGAGGACCCTCCGGAAGTTTGGGCCAGAATCTCATCCGGTTCTGCCTCCAGCATATCGCTGTACTGTATCGACAAGTCTGGTATGACCCTGGGGCTCCTGGTGCCCCGGTGGCAAGTCCAGCAGGTCACCATGCGCTTTCCTCCGAAGGAGCCCCGGTTGAGATTTGTCACCATCAAGATCATCATGCGGGCCCTCTGCTTGAGGGGGGTGTCGTCGGCATATTTTGCCCAGTTGCCACTGCTCTCTTCGCTGTGGCATTCAGTGCAGTTCATACCGGTAGAAGCGGCGAAGAATCCCATCGTCTCCAGGAACTCGTCTATAGGGACTCCTTTGAGGAGTTGGACATTTTTGAAGGCCTGTTCCGCCAAGAGCGGTTTCTGTTCCAGACCTGCCTGGTCGGGTGACTGCCCCGTTGCCAATACAACCCCGAGGAGGCACACGCATATCATTCCCATCGCACGGAGGATTATTTGCGCCGACCCTAGCCTCATCTTGCTCCCTTAGCCGCGTATTGTTTGGATTTGGTCTTGGGCTTGATTGTAGGCATCAACCCTAGATGGCGGCGAAAACCGGAGCCCAGACACCGGACAAGGTCTTCGTCCGGCCGACACCCGATGCGGCAAAGCGAACGCAGGGCGAGCGAGAAAAGCATGAACCTGCCCTACATTTGTTCAGCCGCTAACGGGCTGGCGCTGCACTACTGCTAGCGGATGGAACTGCGCCGTCGTTACCTGCTGGAGCGGGGGTGGGGTTGCCGGTGCGAAGGCGAGGATTGAACTCCACACCGTCGGCCCGGACTGCCTTGATCCAGCTAGCAGCGGGCTGCCCATTCTTCATCGGATGCCCTGTGATCGTCAACTTGGTGCCGGTGGCGAAATCGCTTTTGCGGATTCCGGCTCGCATTAGTGTGCTGGGCCCCTCGGCCTCGAAACCCCAGGTGGTCATCGAGCCATCCTTGTTCGTCACGTCCACAAGCAACCAGGAGTGCGGGTTCGTGTACTGAAACTCCTTCACGACGCCCGTAACCGTG
>QHTP01000212.1 GCA_003220855.1 Gemmatimonadota bacterium | reverse complement strand
AGCCATTGTGGATTCTGGTACGTCCCATCGAAATGATGGGTCGTCTTGTAGAGCTCGTACTTTCCGTCGTGCCCGGCGTGCGCCGTCCGCTTGAGCAGCGCGGCTATGGCTCCCTCGCTCAGGGGGTGAAAGCTGCGGGCCGCGTGCAGCGCCTGCTCGAGCACCGGCAGTGAATCGCACCCTGTAATCACCACGCTCGTCGGCAGGTTCATGGCATAGTGGAGGCATTCCACCGCCGTCACGGTGCCGCTCACCAGGACGAAGGGATCGCCCATGGGCTTCATCCCCAGCACCCCCATGTCCTGCTCGACGAGCACAGGCACGACCTGCTGCTCGAAGCTGTCGTAATGGGCATCCATCACGTTCAACGGCATCTGCACCGCGTCGAACCTGAACCCTTGCGCCCGGGCGGTTTCGAGCATGTTGAGATGAATGGCGGGGCTCTTGTGACCGGTGAATCCGACGTAGCGGATCTTGCCCGCGCGCTGCGCTGTCAGCACTGCTTTCAAGGCACCGTCCCTCGCGAACACGCGCTCCGGATCCGTCATTCGGATCACCTCGTGGAATTGCATGAGGTCGATCCAGTCGGTTTGCAGCCGTCGTAGCGACTCGTCGATCTGCCGCGCCGCGCTCTCTTCGCTGCGGCCGTCGATCTTGGTCATGAGAAACGCTTTCTGACGATAGCCGTCACGCAGCGCCTTTCCCATGCGGAGTTCGCTCGCCCCACCGTTGTAGTCCCAGCAGTTGTCGAGGAAGTTGATGCCGCTGTCGACGGCCGTGCGGACGATACGGACGGCTTCCTGCTCGTCGGCTTGCCTCCCGAGGTGGTAGCCGCCAACACCGATCAGCGACACCATCTCCCCGGTCCGCCCCAGGCGACGGCAGGGAATCCCGTCGCGGACGTCGCCCGACTCTTCCCCAGACTTTTGTAGGGCCACGATCGTGAGCTCCTCAGGGACTGGATGTGCGACGCACCGCTACCGCGGTCCCTTGCACGCCGTGTGCCAATCTACCGACCATGCGACCGCGACACGCGCCGGCACGACGCCGGCGGGTCGAGGTGCGGAAGTCCGAGCAGAAATGCGGAACAGCCGACGGGCGGTTTGGCCTACGCACGGGTCGAGGGTGCAGCGTCCGCTTCGCGTAGCGTCAGGGCGACGGCGATGGCACAACTGGATGACACGACGCCGCTGACGACGAGTGGCAGCGCAAGCGAATGCCGGACCAGGAGCGCGCCTGCCGCTGCCCCCAAGAACATGGTCAGAACAGATGCCCCACGCCGCCACGCTCGCGGATTGGTACCGCCCGCGAGCGCCGAGTCCGCGGCGAGCCCCGTGAGCGTCAACGTGAGCACGGTGGTCGTCAGGTCAGGCAGTGCAATCTTCCGCACGGTGGCGTTTCTCACGCCCATGGCGAGCGCCGTGAGCACGATGACGCCGTATACGGCGAGGAGCGCCTCGCGCGTGCCGGCGGCTGCCAGTAGCGCGGCAAAAAGGAGCAGCACCGCTTCGGTGGCAAACGCCGTGGCGATCCAGCGGTGTAGCGGACCGGGCGCGAGCCGCGCCGCCAGCCTGCCACCAGCCACGGCGCCGACGAGAAACGCACCGAGGGAAACCGCCGACCGCGGGATCGAAAGGCCCGGCGCACCCGCGACGGCGAAGGCGAGGAATACGACGTTCCCGGTCATGTTCGCCGTGAACACGTGCCCGAGGGCGAGATAGCTGACGGCATCGATCAGCCCAGTTGCCACGGTCTGGCCAAGCAGCGCTCTGGCCAGGCGCGACTCGTGCTGTTGGGTCATCGTCCCCTCTGTTGAGGCGTGAGTCCCTCGAACCTGGCCTGTTGCGGGTCAGCACGACCTCGATCGATCCCAACAAGATCAAGGCATCCTACAACCTTGGGGTGCTGACGATCACCCTGCCCAAGGCGGAGACGGCCAAGCCTCATCTCATCAAGGTGGAAGTCACGGCACAGAAGGCGTTGAGCGCGTGACGTAACGCGGGAGGGAGGGCGGCCCGGTGTGCTCGGGTGTTCGCCCTCGTTCTCGGAGCTGATGGGCCCCCGGCAGTCGACGCTACCGCGCGACCAATGTCACCAGCGCCTCCCCGTACGGCACGAACCCCGAGCGCCGCACCACGACCCAGCCGATCGCCAAGCCGGCGCATGCGATCAGGGCGTTCGTCGGGTCGAAGGTACGATCGACGATGAGTACGTGCCCTAATTCGATCACCACGGCCAGCCACAACCCGGGCCACAGGTGTGCCCAGCGTCCTGTGAGGCGCAGCGGCCAGACGGCCAGCATGCTGCCGAGCGGCAAGTACAAGAGAAACTGCTGCAGCACGTGCAGCGCGCTGAACGCATCCACCCGCTGGGCGAGCGATGCCAGCGGGACCAGGCTCTCGGGGGCGAGCTGCGCGGCGATCGCGTGGAGATCGGTCCGAGGCAGGAATAGCCGCCACCCCCACAGCACCAGCAGCGCGCCATAGGCGAGCAGCGCGGCGCGTGCCCGCGCCGCCCCGCGCAACAGCTGCGTCAGCGCCGGGAGTGCGCGCTGCGCCGCCCACCCGCCCAGACCCACGCCAGCCACGCGCACCAGCACCGCTCCCCACCAGATCGGAAACCCCAGCATGCCGTGCCCGAGCTCCGCCACCAGCGCCAGCCCGGCTCCGGCGCCCGCGACGCCCACCCGCCGGGCGTCGCGTCCCCGCTCGCGCAAGAGCATCACGAAGAGAAATCCGACCGGCGCGAACAGCAGCAGGTCGATCAGCGGCAGGGTGTCGAACGAGATCGGCCCCGCCGCGTGAAGCGCAGCGTCCAGCCGCCCGACCGGCCCGCCGGCGGTCCACGGCAGTGCCGCCGGCCCGAACAGCGGCGTCAGCGCCTCGCACAGCGCCGCACCGGCATACGCGCCGGCCACGAGCAACGTCGGCACGCCCAGGTACGACCGCGCCCCCTTCGCCCCCACGACGGCAGCGATCAACAGGGCCACGCCGCCCGCGCCCAGCAGGGCGCCGAGCGTGTTGGTCGTGACGTCCACGATGCTGGCGGTCCGCACCGGGGAGAATACCTGCAGCCCCTCTACGGTCGCGCTCAGCGCCAGGCCGACGAGCGTCGCGCGCCGTATCTCGGCGCGCACGTTGCCGGAGCGGGACGTCACCACCCACACCGCCCCGAGCCCCGCGAACAGCACCGTGTTGCGCAGGCCGTCGATCGCATCGCGCCACCCGAGAGAGGGGGTGAAGGCGCGCGCCAGCCGCTCCCCGGCGGCGGCGAGATCGGGAGAGAAATGGAGCTGCGTCAGCGTCGCGAGCAGGACCACCACGACATAGCCCCAGCGCGCCGCGAGGAAGCGCTGGCGGGGCGTCATGCAGGACGCAGCTGGTCTTTTACCGGGAGTTTCCGGATTCGCTTCCCAGTCGCCGCGAAGATCGCGTTCGCCACCGCCGGCATCACGCACGACGTCCCGGGCTCGCCCACGCCCCCGGGCGCCTCGCTGCTCGCCACCAGATGGACCTCGATCGCCGGCGCTTCGTTGATGCGCAGCATGCGGTAGTCGTTGAAGTTGTGCTGCTCGACGCGCCCGCCCTTGATGGTGATCTCGCCGAACAGGGCGCCCGTGACGCCGAACACGATGCCGCCCTCCATCTGCGCCCTGACCGTGTCGGGATTGACGATCGTACCACAGTCGACGGCGCACACCACGCGCGTGACGCGCACGTCGCCCCGAGGCGACACGGCGACCTCCGCAACCTGCGCGATGTAGCTCCCGAACGCATGCAGCAGCGCGACCCCCCGGCCCCCGCGCCCGCTGCGCGGGGGCAGCGGCTGTCCCCACGCCGCCTTCCCGGCCGCCAGGTCGAGCACCGCCCTGGCGCGGGGCGCGCGATCGAGCAGCGCACGCCGGTACGCGACCGGATCCTGCCCGGCCGCGGCGGCGAGCTCGTCCATGAAGCTCTCCACCACGAAAATGCTGTGGGTCGGCCCGACGCCGCGCCAGAACGCGGTCGGAACCCCCGGCGGCTCCTGCCGCACGTACTCGACCCGGATGTTGGGCAGATCGTAGGGCGGCTCCGCCGCGCCTTCCACGGCGTCGGTATCGAGGCCTTTCACGCCGGCGATCAGCTGGTGCAGGCCCACGGCGCGGATCACCCGAAGGTTCTTGGGGAACAGCTCGCTCGTCACCCGGGCCATGATCGACGAGCCGGTGACGCGATGCGTCCACGCGACCGGCTTGCCGCCCGCGTCGAGACCGGCGGCGATCCGGTCGTAGTAATAGGGCCGGTACATGTCGTGCTGGATGTCTTCTTCGCGGGTCCAGACCACTTTCACGGGCCCGCTCACCTGCTTGGCGATCTGCACCGCCCGCATCACGAAGTCCACCTCGAGGCGCCGGCCGAAGCCGCCGCCCAGCAGGTGGTTGTGCACGCGAACCTTGGCGCGCGGCAGGCCGGTGAGCTTCGCGGCCGCCGCCTGCGTGAACGTCGGCACCTGCGTACCCAGCCACAGGTCGCAGCCGTCCGGCCGCACGTGCACGGTGCAGTTCACCGGCTCGAGCGTGGCATGTGCGAGGAACGGCAGCTCGTACACCGCCTCGAGCTTTCGGACGGCGCCCGCGAGCGCCTGCGCCGCGTCGCCGTCGTCACGCGCCACGACGCCCGGTCGCTGTGACGCTTCAGCCAGCGCCCGCACGATATCCGCGGTCCCGATTGGGGCGTTGGGCCCCTCATCCCAGCGGATGTCCAGAGCCGCGAGGCCCTGTTTGGCGGCCCACATGTGATCGGCCACTACCGCCACCGCGTCGTCCAGCCGCACGATCTGGCGCACGCCCGGGATCGCTTTGGCCTTCGCATCGTCCACGCTCGCCAGCTTGCCGCCGAACACGGGACAGGCGGCGAGCGTGGCGACCTTCATGCCCGGGAGCCGCACGTCGATGCCGAATTGCGCCGTGCCATCGATCTTGCCCGGCGCGTCCACGCGCTTGGCGGGCGTGCCGATCAGCTTGAAGTCCTTGGGGTCCTTGAGCGGCACGCGGCCCGGCGCGCGTAGCGTGGCCGCCTTGTCGACCAGCGCGCCATAGCCGAGGCTGCGATTCGTGGGATCGTGCATCACCGTCCCCCGCGCGGCGTGGCACGAGGCCGGATCGACCTTCCAGGTCGCCGCCGCGGCGGCGACGAGCAGGCTGCGCGCGGCCGCCCCTGCGCGGCGCAGCGGCTCCCAGTTGCCCCGCACCGACGTCGACCCGCCCGTCTCCTGCACGCCGAACAGCGGCTCCGCGTAGCGGGCGTCATCGGGAGGAGCGTGCTCGAGCCGGACGTCGCCCAGGTCGACCTCCAGCTCTTCGGCCAAGAGCATGGACATGGACGTGTAGGTCCCCTGCCCCATTTCGACCTTGTGCATGATCAACGTCACGCGACCGTCGCGGTCGATGCGAATGAACGCGTTGGGCTCGAAAGCGGAGGGCGGTAGCGCGGGGAGATCGAAGCCCAACAGCAGGCCACCGCCGACGGCGGCGCTGACGCTCAGGAACTCGCGGCGCGATACCCGCGGTGGGGGAGGGGCCACGTCAGCCTGTCGCCGCCCGTTTGATGGCGGCGCGGATGCGCGAGTAGGTGCCGCAGCGGCAGATGTTTCCCGCCATCGCCGCGTCGATGTCGGCGTCCGTCGGGTGCGGCTTGGCCGCGAGCAGCGCGGCGGCGGCCATGATCTGACCCGACTGGCAGTAGCCGCACTGCACGACCTCCACGTCCAGCCAGGCCTGCTGCGCCCGCTTGCCGCTCGACGTCTCGCCCACGGCCTCGATGGTCGTGATGCTCTTCCCCGTCACGGCGGACACGGGTGTCACGCAGGAGCGGCTCGGCCGGCCGTCCAGGTGCACGGTGCAGGCGCCGCACAGCGCCATGCCGCAGCCGAACTTGGTGCCGGTCAGGCCGAGTACGTCGCGCAGCACCCACAGCACGGGCATGTCGGACGGCACGTCGACCGTATGGAGCGTGCCGTTCACCCGCAGCGTGATCACGGCCGCGCGCCCTGCCGGGGCTCGCTCACCCCGTCTCCTGGCTGGTGCTGAGCCGGCGACGGGCCGTCGGGGCGGCGCCACCATACAAACGTCGGTAGTGCGGCCGCTCGACGAGCCGGTAGAACGCGATGATCGCGCCCTGCGAGAACACGGCCGCGACGAGCCCGGGAACGGACGCCACGAGCAGCGCCAGCCCGTAGGTCTGGAGGTAGCCCACGGTGTACATCGGGTTCCGCAGCCAGCGGTACGGTCCGGCGATGGTGGGCGCCGGCCGGGTCTCGGGCTCGAAGAAGTCCCGCCAGTAGTAGCCGTCCGCGCCCAGGGTCGCGGCCGCCCACAGCTTGACCGCTACGCCGAGCGCCACGAGCGCGGCGCCGGCGAGGCGCCAGGCGAGCGGCAGCGGCAGGTCGAGCGTGCCGCGGGTGAGGAGGCACACCGCCACGAAGGCGACGCCGTCGTGATACATCAGGAGCGCCGCGCGGCGGCGGAAGCGCGCGTAGGCCTGGGCGCCCGCACCCCGCGCCACCGGTTCGGCGTCCGCACGCCGCAGCGCCAGCCCGATGTACGTGACGTACGCCAGGCGGCTGACCACGGAGTAGCCCAGCGCGAGCAGGTCCTGGATCTGGAGGTGGAGCGGCAAGGCGGCGATGGGTCCCGAGTCCTCGAGGACTAGTGAGTGGCCGGTGTGGCCAGGAGCGCCGGCGCCTCGGCGGTGGCGCTCACGCGGAAGCGAATCCACATGCCCTCGGCACCATGACCCGGGACGCCACAGAAGATCAGATACTCGCCCGCGGGGTGTGCCGTGAAACGCATCGTGTCGGTGGCTTCCGACACGAGGCCTTCAGTGAGTCTGAGTGTGAACGCCCGCGGGATCGCGGGAGCGACGGTCTGCACGGGGAGCGG
>QHTP01000211.1 GCA_003220855.1 Gemmatimonadota bacterium | reverse complement strand
TGATGCCCACCCGTCCGCGCGCCGCCGCGACCACGCGCGCCGGATCGAACCCGACGCCGTCCTTGAAGACCGTGACGACGTTGCGGATCACCGAAGCATCGGCGCCGAGATCGCCGTCGAGCAGCACGACGTCGGCGTTCTTGCCCTGCTCGATCGAGCCGATGCGGTCCTGCGTACCGAGAATGCGCGCACCATTCAAGGACATGATCTGCACCGCCTGCTCGGCGCTGAACCCGGCCTCCCGCAGCAGCTCGTAGCCGCGCTGGTCGCCGTAGCCGGGAAGAGCCCCCCCGTTCCCCGTGGGATCGACTCCCGCTCCCAGTACGCCGCCCGCCGCGACGAACGCCCGCTCGAACGCCATCGCGCGGTGCAGCGCCTCGGCCGTGAACGGCCAGGTGCTCGAGCTGTCGATGAAGTCGCGGCTCTGGAGGTAGGCGGTGCGTACCTCGGGCGCCATCATGTCGAGGGAGCGCTGATCGCGTACCGGCCGGTGGGAGGTGAGCGCTTCGATGACCGGGAGCGTCGAGGTCATCGCGACGTGATGCTGGACCAGACTCTGGATCGTCGCCTGGGCGGCCGATCCGGCAGGGTCCCCGCTGCGCGCGAGCACCTGGTACGAGTCGAGCGGACAGATGTCGGGCCGCTTGGACGGGTACAGGTCGCTCGCCGTGATCAACCCATGCTCGAGATTGTCGATGCCGAGACTCACGGCCTCCTGGTAGGTGACGGAGCAGAGATGGCCCGTCACCTTGAGACCACGCTTGTGCGCTTCCAGGATCGTGGCTCGGAGATTCTCCCGGCTGATGTCCGTATAGGCCTTGATCCAGGTCGCCCCTTCGGCGGCCCAGTAGTCCACGAAGCGCCGCGCCGCCTCCGGGGTGGTCAGGACCGCCATGGCGGCGGTTCCGGTCGGGCCGGCGCCCGTGACGTAGGGCGCCGTCACGACGATGTGCGGCCCGACGCTGCGGCCGGCGTCGATCTCGCGCTTGGTGTTGATATCGGTGTATGCCGAGGTCGCGCCGGTTGTCCGGATCGTCGTGACGCCGGAGGCGAGGTAGAGTCGCGGCCCGGTGAACGCCGCGCTCACGTCCCGGCCGCCGGCCGCGGTATAGAAGAGATGGTCGTGCATGCCGACCAGCCCGGGAATGAGCGTCTTGCCGTGACCGTCGATGACTTGGGCGCCCGACGGCACGGCGACCCGCGCGCCGACCGCGGCGATGCGGCCATTGCGAATGACGACCGTGTTGTCGACCTGGGCCGGCGCGCCGGTGCCGTCGATCACCGTCACGTTGGTGATCGCGACGACGGGGCTGTCCACGCTGATGAAGGGACGCAGCGAGTCCCGGGACGCCTGCGCGGTCACGGTCGCGGGAATCAGGGCCAGGAATGCGGTCAACGGGCGCATGGCTCCTCCGGGTTCGACGTCAATCGACGGTGATCGTCGTCATCATGCCGGCCTCGAGATGCTCGGCGATGTGGCAATGCAGCATCCAGCGGCCAGGGTTCGACAGGTCGAGCAGCAGGTCCACCGTCGCGCCGGACGGCACCAGCACGGTGTCCTTCCAGGCCAGATTATCGTTCGGCGTGCCGTTCACCGCCAGGACCAGGAATCGTTGGCCATGGAGGTGAATCGGGTGCTGCATCCCGTGCAGCACCGCGCGCGCGTTGTCGACCCGCAGTTTGACGACCTCGCCCCGGTGGAAGCGCCACCCGATGTCCATGTTCTCGCGCCCAGTCGCCGGATCGCGCAGCACCCAGCGCACCTGTCGGGCGGTCGTCGCCCAGTTCATGGCCGGCATGGCGGCCCCCCACTCCACCGGCGCGAACCACGCCGAGTCGATCCCCAGGAGCCGCGCGCTCACGAAGGGCAACCCGTGCGTGTCCATCGTGAGGACCAGCTCGCGATCCGGCGGCCGCTCGACGTCGCGGCGGTAGCGCGCCATCTCGTCCTGCACCACCCGATTGGATGCGAGGGAATCGAAGCTCGAGACCAGGTCGGGTCGCACGGCCGTGCCATCGACCTCGATGATCCCAAGCGTGTCGGTTTCCGTGACGAACCGTCCGAACAGGCGATCGACCACGCGCACGCGGTTGATCAGGGCGACCCGGCCGGCGTGGTCGAACCGCACGTTGACGACGTAGCGCTCCGCGGGCCCGATCACCACGTTGGGCGTCCACACCTCGTGCTCGAACGGGCCCAGGTCGGTGCCGACGATCTTGGCGCGGGCGCCGTCGAAGGAGACGTTCCAGGTCCGCGTGTTCGCGGCATTGGTGAGAAAGAATCGAACGACTTCGCCGCGAAGCGCCCGCGCCGACCAGCGCGGCGCTCCGTTGACGAGCAGGACGTTGCCGAACCGGCCCATCAGCGCATGGGTCGGCGTATCGGTCCCGTAGGCCACGGGGCCGTCGTCGCCGATGAGCAGGTCGTCGAGGATCAGCGTCTCTTCGCGATTGGCTGGGCCGTAGAGCGCTCCTGCGACGGGACGCACCAGGATGTTGCCGTAGAGACCGAGATCCTGCTGCATGTCCTCGCGCAGGTGTGGGTGATACCAGTACACGCCGGCATCGGGAAAGCGCACCGTATAGACGAAACGGCCGCTGGGCGGTACGGCTTGTTGCGTGAGTCCCGGCACGCCGTCGGAGCGGTTGTCGAGGCGCACGCCGTGCCAGTGAATGGAGGTCGGTTGATCGAGGTGATTGGTGAGGCGCACGGTCACCCGCGCGCCCTGCGTCGCGACGATCAGCGGCCCCGGTTGCTCGCCGTTGAAGCCGTATAGGACGACGTCGTGCCCCGCGATGCGCCGGTGCACGAGGCCCGCCACGAGGTCCACCGTGTCGCCGTCGTGGACGGTACGGGGGCGGGACGCCCGCGCGTCCGCGACGGGGCCGGGCGGGCGCGGCAACCACGGCGCAGCCGCCGGCGTGAGCGCCATTTCCGATGGCAGCATCGGGATGTGCGGCGTCATCGGGACGCCGTGCCATCCCGCAGACTCGGGCGCAGGCATCACCGCGCCGAGGGAGAGCTGGTAGAGATCGGGTGGCCGCATCCGGTTGCTGGGAGACTCGCCGCGCAGCAACACGGGGCCTCGCCGCTCGGATGACGCGGTGTCGGGCTCGGCGGAGATCAGCACCACGAAGCGATCCAGCGCGACCTCGGCGGTGTGATTGACGCCGTTCTGAACCACGCCGAGGCGCTGGATCGCGCTCATCGCCGGCGTCGCCGCCCAGGCGACATATCCGGTGCCCGGTGGCGTCGGGGGTAGGCCTCGCAGCGTGATGACCAGTGCGTAGCGATAGGAGCCGTCAACCGTGACGGGGACGGTGAACGGGCCGGGGACGTACTCCAGCGACACGGTCCCCGAAGCGGCGCCGCCTCGGTCCGTGGCACTGAGGTCGATACAGTAGAGGTCGCGGCTGGGACCCAGTGCGCCGGTGACGGGCGGCGCGCACAGGTCCATCTGCGCGGCTACCGTGGCGGCATGGAGCGCAACCGTCAGCGCGGGGACGGCGCGGCTCGCCAACCTGGTGAGAAGTGGCGCGGAGCAAGCGGAGGGCGGCAACTACGACCCCATCGCCTCGGGACTAGGCGCGTTCCAGTCGGGCGCGATCCCACCCGCCCCGGTCAGCGGCGGCCTCGTAGGTGCTCTGGAGGAAGTCGAGCAACGCTCCCTCAGGATCGGGCGCCGCCCGCACGGCCTCGTACGGCAGGATCCATTCCCGCATCGCCATGAGGTAGCGCGTCGCGGCCGGGCGCACCGGGGCGTCCGGGCAGCCCGCCGGCTCTGGATAGGCGTAGGCGTAAAACGCGGGCTCTGCCACCGGCCCGCCGACGCTTCCCGGCCACCATCCGGCGCTGATGCATTCGTGAGAGTACGCCTCGCGCGTGACCCAGTCGGCGAGATTCGGTATGCCGCCGGGGTGCCGCGGCGCTGGGCGTCCCGAGAAACGCGTGCACGCCAGATCGAAGCCCCCCCACCAGAAGTGCGAGGGGCTCGACTTGCCGAGGAAGGACCCTCGAAACCGCTGCAGCACGCGGTCCGCGTGCGCCAGGATCCGCCAGCAGCGCTGCGCGGAGTCAGGGTCATAGGACGCATGCCCCCGATCGGCGGTGAAGCGCGTCGTGTCCGCCATTTCCTGCGGCACGGGCCAGATTTTCGCCGCGACGCCGAGCGCCGCCAGCAAACCGAGGTAGTCGCGGTAGAAGTCGGCGACGGATCGCGGAGCGAGGGGGATGCTCTGCGTCGCGCCCTCGCTCGTCCGCGCCACCAGCCGGTGGTCCAGGAAGTCGAACTCCAGCTCGACGCTGCCCTTGGCATAGGGCATCGCCGAGGTGCCGAGCCCACGCGCGGTGACGTACAGGGCGCACTGCCACCAGTGATTCTGCATCGGCGCCAGGGCGAGGCGCGTCTTGCCAACCATCTGCGTCCAGCGTTGCAGGGTCGTTAAGCTCTCCGCCCAATCGCTCAACGGCAGCTCGGGCCAGGATGCCACGCTAGATCGGCCTTTCCGGCATCGCACGCCTCCATGCGTTGCTCGAGAAATTGCCGCTCCATGGCGTTGCGCGCCAGGGCGAGCGCGGCGCCGAAGTGTCTGCGGGCCGCGTCGTTCTTCCCGCGGCGCAGCTCCAGCTCGCCCAGCGCCGCATGGTAGAACGGATAGCCGTCCAGGCGCTTGCGGTCGGCGATCGCGGCGATCGCCTCGAGCCCGCGCTCGGGGCCGTCGCGCTGCGCCACGGCGATGGCGCGGTTGAGCGCGACGACGGGGGACGGCCGAACGGCCAGCAGCGTATCGTACAGCCACACGATGTGCGCCCAATTCGTGTCCTCGAGGCGCGGCGCGGACGCGTGCACGGCCGCAATGGCGGCCTCGAGGTGATACTCGCTGAGCTCGGGCCCGCTGGCCGAGAGCTCGAGCAGTCGTTGGCCCTCGGCCATGAGGTCGGGATCCCAGCGCGAGCGATCCTGCTCGGCGAGCACGCTGAGATGGCCCGCCGCATCGAGGCGTGCGGGCAAGCGTGCCGCGTGCAGACACATCAGCGCCGCGAGCGCGTACGTGGCCGGCGTCGTCGCCACGGAATGCTCGAGCAGCAGGCCGGTGAGCCGCAGCGCCTCCCGACACAGCTCGGCGCGCACCGCCGCCTCGGGCGACGCGCCGTGATAGCCTTCGTTGAAGAGCAGGTAGAGCGCGCGCTGCACGGCCGGGAGCCGCGCGGCGAAGTCGGCCGGGTCTGCGATCTCGAACAGCCGCTGCGACTGGGCGAGCACGTGCTTGGCGCGGGAAAGACGCTTCTCGACGCCCGCGTGAGTGCTGACGAAGGCGCCGGCGACCTCGTCGACGCTGAACCCGCACAGGATGTGGAGCATGAGCGCCACCTGCGCCGCTTCGGACAGGCCCGGATGGCAGCAGGACAACATCATGCGCAGCTGATCGTCCCTGATGGCGTCCTCGGTAAACAGCGGCTCGGCGGGCTCGAGCGCTCGGGCCAGCTCCGGTGCGAGCGTGCGCGCGGTGCGCTCGCGCCGCAGCACGTCGAGCGCGCGGTGCTTCGCGGTAGCCATGAGCCATGCGGACGGATTGTCCGGCACGCCGCGGAACGGCCACACCTCCAGGGCGCGGCAGAAGGCGTCCTGTACGACGTCTTCTGCCAACGCCAGGTTTTCGACACCGAAGATGCGCGTCAGCGTGGCGACCAGCCGCCCCGCTTCGCGCCGGAACAGATGCTCGTGCAGCTCCGTCACATGCCCGTCTGCAGCACGGGTCGGACTTCCACCACGCCGCCGCCTTCCAAGATCGGGCAGCCCTTCGAGAGTTCGGCGGCCTCGGCGAGATCCTTCGCCTCGATCAGCGTATATCCCCCGATAACGTCCTTGGACTCGGCGTATGGGCCGTCGGTGATGGTCCGCTGCGTGCCCTTGACCAGCTTCCCCGTCCGCTCGAGCGGGTGACCCTGGTCCTTGATGTGGCCCTGGTCGGCCAGCCGCTTCATCCAGGCCATCCAAGCCTGCATGCTCTTCTGCAATTGCTCCGGCGATCCCATGGCGGCACGACTGGCCTCGTTGGTGCTACGGTACAGGTAAACGAACTGGCTCATGGTGACTCCTCTCGGGGCTCACCCCTTATTGGTTCGGGTCTTGCAGCCGGCCTGGCGAGGCCTTGACGCCCAATGCACCTTACCGCGATGACGGCCGCTACACCCACCTTCACACTGACGCCCGGCACCCGCGCCGACCAGGTACTGCACGAGTAAGCGAGGCCTCGATGCCCAACGATAGCTGCGCTCACCTCACGGCGATCACCACCGTGCGACACGGGAAGCGCCGGGAGTGCGCCGAGTGCGTGAAGATCGGCGCGCAGTGGGTCCATCTGCGCACGTGCCAGCAGTGTGGCGCGACGCTGTGCTGCGACAGCTCACCCAACCAGCACGCCTCCAAACACGCACGCGCCACGCTGCATCCGGTGGTTACCTCGGATGAACCGGGGGAGCGGTGGCTGTATTGCTATCCCGACGAGATGTTCGCGGAATACTGAGGCGGGGAGGAGAATCGGCATGGACAGGGAGGAAGAGCGTGAGGAGCGTACGGCCGCCGCGGAGGTCGCCGCCCGACTGCGGAGCCGCGGCATCGTCGTGACGGGTGTCGACAAGCCCGAAGCCCTCGCGGACCTGCTGTCGGCGGTGGAGCGATTCGAAGCGGCGGTAGAGGCCCATGGGGGCGACCTCATGGTCGACGATCTCAAGAGCTCGCGCCCCGACGATCGTCACTTCGTCGTGCCCCGGCGCGCCCCGGGCGAGGCGGTGGGGGCGTACATCGGCCGCATCGACGCGGCAACGGCGGGCCTGCGCCGGCATCCGCGGCGACCCGACTAGCCCCTACGCTGCTCCCGCCCATCCCTTGACGATCGCAGCGTCGTCCCTTATATAACCTTTCAGTTATGCAACAGGCTCGCCTCGACGCGACATTCGCGGCCCTCGCGGACCCCACGCGGCGGGCGATCCTCGCCCGGCTGGCGGTGGGGGAGGCGTCGGTGACCGAGCTGGCGCGGCCGTTCGCCATGAGTCAACCCGCGATCTCCAAGCACCTGAAAGTCCTGGAACGCGCCGGCCTGGTTTCCCGCGGGCGCGACGCGCAGCGACGGCCCCGCCGGCTCGAGGCCAAGCCGCTCGCACAAGCCACCGCATGGCTGGAGCGCTACCGCCGGCTGTGGGAGCGCCGGTTCCGGCGCCTCGACGCCCTGCTCGACGAGCTGCAAACCCAAGCGAAAAAACCAGGAGGGCACCGATGAAA
Source organism: Gemmatimonadota bacterium (assembly GCA_003220855.1). Lineage (GTDB taxonomy): Bacteria > Gemmatimonadota > Gemmatimonadetes > Gemmatimonadales > GWC2-71-9 > AG41. The sequence continues at coordinate 5,863 of QHTP01000211.1, read as the reverse complement.
ACGCTGCAGGTCACCGCGCCCGGGGAGCGCGACATCGTGATGACCCGCGTGTTCGACGCCCCACGCACGCTGGTGTTCGATGCCCATACCAAGCCGGAGCTGGTCAAGCGGTGGCTGCTGGGACCGCCCGGCTGGTCGATGCTCGTGTGCGAAATCGAGCTGCGGGTGGGCGGCACGTACCGCTACGTGTGGCGACATGATACCAAGGGAACGGAGATGGGGATGGGCGGCGTGTACCGCGAAATCGTGGCGCCCGAGCGGATCGTCTCCACCGAGCGGTTCGACGAAGCCTGGTACTCGGGCGAGGCCGCGGGGACGCTCGTCCTGGTCGAGCGGGGCGGAAAGACGACCCTTACGGTCACGATGCGCTACGAGTCGCGCGCGGCGCGTGACGCGGTCCTCAAGTCCGGCATGGAGACCGGCGTGGCGGCGAGCTACGACCGCCTGGCCGACCTGTTGGCGTCGCCCCTCCCGCCCCTCCCGCCCCTCCCGCCGCCCCCACCCCCGCCTCCCCGCCGCGTAGGGCGCAGCATCCGCGCGCTGGTGGCGGGATTCGTCGCCGTCGTCGTCCTGTCGCTCGGCACCGACGAAATCCTGCACCTGGTCAAGGTGTACCCGCCCTGGGGCGAGCGCATGACCGACGGCCTGTTCGGGCTGGCCACCGCGTACCGCATCGTGTATAGCGTCGCGGGCGGCTATATCGTGGCGCGGCTAGCCCCCTACGCGCCGCTCGGTCACGCAATACTCCTGGGGCTCATCGGGCTCGTGCCGGGCGTCGGTGGCGTGTTGGTTGCGATCGCCAAGCCCGAGCTCGGTCCCCTCTGGTACCCCGTCGCCCTCGCGGTCACCGGCCTGCCCTGTGCCTGGCTGGGCGGCGCCCTGTACCGTCAGCCCATTCACCCATAGAGAGGCGTTTATGCAAAAGATCGTCCCGTTCCTGTGGTTCGACGGCAAGGCCGAAGAGGCGATGAACTTCTACGTGTCGGTCTTCAAGCGCTCCAAGGTCGTGCGCGTGTCGCGCTATGGAGACGCGGGACCCGGGCCGAAGGGGTCGGTCATGTCCTGCACCTTCCAGCTCGAGGGTCAGGACTTCTACGCCTTAAACGGCGGCCCCCAGATCAATTTCACGCCGGCGATCTCGTTGTTCGTGAACTGTGAGACGCAGCAGGAGGTGGACGAGCTGTGGGAGAAACTATCCGCAGGCGGCCGAGCCGATCAGTGCGGCTGGCTACAGGACAAGTACGGCCTGTCGTGGCAGATCATCCCGACTGTCCTCGGTAAGATGCTGAGCGACAAAGATCCCAAGAAGGCCAACGCGGCCATGCGGGCCATGCTGCAAATGAAAAAGATCGACATCAAGGGCCTGCAGCAGGCCTACGACCGGGATACTTGAAGTCGCTATAGGTCCTGCGGCTCCTCGGGTGGTCGCGCGGACGCGAATCCGCGGTAGAGCAACAGGTCGTAGACGACCTTCAACGTGCCGGCGATGAAGAACGGCACGCTGATCAGCGAGGGTCGGGCGAACAGCCACCCGGCGAACACGGGAGCGATGGCGGCGCCGGTCGTGCGGGCCACGCCGGTGATCCCGGCGGCCGCCGATCGTTCCTCGGGACGGACCACAGCCATGACGTACGACTGCCGGGTCGGCACATCCATCTGACTGATACTGAAGCGCGCCAGCAGCACCAGGATGGCGAGCGGGAGGGTCGGCATCAGCGGTACCAGAATGAGCAAGATGTTCGAGGGCAGATGCGTGAACACCATGGTCTTGACGAGGCCGAAGCGCGCGGCGAGCCGGGTCGCGAGCAAGGCCGAGACCCCGGCGAACAGGTTCGCCCAGAAGAAGATCACACCGAGCGTTGCGGGGTTCACGCCAAACCGAAGATAGAACCAGTACGCCGCGAAGCTCTGTACCACGAACCCGCCGGCAAAGGAGTCGAGGGCGAACAGGCCGGACAGGCGGAGCACGACGTCGCGTGACTGGCCTATACCGAAGCGCGTGGACGTCACTCCTGGCGACAGCACCTCGGCTGCGGGGGAGAGACGGGTGAACAGGACGGCCAGTACGGCGCCCAACGCCGCATACAGCAACACGACGACGCGATAGTTCGCGAGCGGCACCAACGCCGACCCCTGCAGCACGTGCGCGAGGACGCCACCGCACAGCGACCCGGCGGCCGTCGCGAACGAGCCCGCGAGCGTGTACCACGCGAACACCGTGGTTCTGGCAGCAGGAGGAACGACCTGGGCGAGCGCAGCCTGCTCGATCGACAGAAACGGCCCCACTTCGTTCCCACTGGGACTGATGACGCCGATGGTCCCCGCCACGATCAGGAGCAGGAAGTTGCGCGTCCAGGCGAAGGTCAAGCCGGCGGCCACCATGAGCATCGCGCCGATGATCAGCATGCGCCGCCGCCCCAGCCGGTCGGCCCGGGTCGTGAGGTAAAGCGAGACCGCCGTGTCCCCGACGAGAATCAGAGTGAGGAGCAGACCGGTCTGCGATGCGCTCAGTCCGAGACTGGTCAGGTAGACCACGAGAATCACGGCCAAGGCGCCGTATGCGAACAGGCGCAGCGACCGGGTGATGAACAACAGCCGCCCGTCGCGCGTCAGATCGTGAAGTGCGGCCACCATTCCCTCGTCACGGCGTGAGACGATGCACGATCTTGACGATCAGAGCTCCGTTGAGCGGACGGGACAGCACCCGAGTGTCCGGAAAGCGGAACCGGGCGAGCGGCTCGGTCGTATACCCGGAGTTCCACACCAGAAAAACGTCGTCTCCGATCACGGGGATCCAGTGAAACCGCATGTTGAAGTCGACGCGCTCGGTCTCGTTGTCGTATTGGACGAACGCGAGCACGCTGGTACGCGTATCGAGGTCGTATTCCAGACGGTTGGCTGAAAGCACGGCCGTGAAGGCTCCGCCGGGCAAGCGCGCCGTGCTCCGGGTCAGATCGCTGCTCACGATCAGGTGGCCGCCACGCCAGGCCGCCGTGAGCTCGAGGTCGGTGCTGTGACCGCCGTAGAACCGGCCCCAGTTCACGAACGCGCCGACGCTCAGCGCGCGGCCCGGGTTCATGAAATACTGCAGCTCGTAGCGCGACCACCAGTAGCGGCCCGGCTGGACCACCACGCCTCGGAAGATATCGAAGGTGTCGGTGGGCGCGTCCAGGAGGCGCTGGAAGTTGACCTCGAAGTGATCGCCATTCTGCCGGTCGCCGCCGAACACGCGCCACTCGAACCACGCTGTCTGCCAGTCGGCCGTGCGCGTCAGCGAGCCCGTTTCGTTCGCGATGATGTCCCAGCTCGGGATGGGAACGGTGAAGTCGAGCTGGCGGATGCCCAGCACGCCGGGCCGCGGCATGAAGTCCACGTGGCCGGTCGTCTCCCAGATCCCCGTGCGACGCACGAACCCGAGCGGCGGAGCGAAGCCCGAGTCGATCCGGTAGAGCGACACGAAGTTGTCGAACAGGTCGTTCGGATTGTCGGTGGATAGCCGCCACGCCGCGGGGGTCCCCGGAACACCCGGTGTCTCGCTGCCCGCGATCCAGAACTTGGGCTCGAGGTTGGCCCCGTGGACGACGAGCGGGAAGTCCAGGTCCAGGCCGCCGGCGCGCTCGACTGTGCGGCCGGATCCGGCGTGCAGCGTGCCGATGGCCCCGACGTACGACCGCTCGAACAGGTCGTGCTGGACACGCACGACGGCGTCGTTGGCCCGGTCCGCGCCCCCGGTCTGTGCGTCGAGCAGGCCGAGCTTCCATGGCCCCAGCCGTCCGTACAACCGTCCACCGGCGAGAATCGGCACGGGAGCGCCGCTGGTGTCGAGCCCGATGCGACGCGAATAGAACAGCTGCACCCGGCCCGGCGTGCCCAGGTCGAGCAAGCCGCTCGATTCGAGGAAGAACTGGCGTTTCTCGGGAAAGAAGAAGGGGAACCGCGTGAGGTTGATGACCTGCTGGTCGGCTTCCACCTGCGCGAAGTCGGTGCCGAGCGTCACGTCGGCGGTCAGTGTCGGCGTGAGGCCGAGCTTGGCGTCGACCCCGCCCTTCCCTCCGACAAAGCCGCCCGTCGTCTCCCCACCGGCGCTGTCGTGCCCGGTTTCGACGGCACGGCCGAGCGCGTAGGGGTACAGCTCGAGATCATGGGGCCGGTGCAAAGCGCCGAGCGCCGTAATCGTTCCTTCATTCTGCAGCTGATAGAACCCCTGGGCCCGTCCCCACGAGCGCCACAAGTCTTCCTCGTTCTTGCGCCGGATGAAACGCCGGACGTTGAACCCGAACTCTGTGCTCACCCCGGCGTGAAACCGCAGCGCCAGGAGCGGGATGCGGAACTCGGCGGTCCATCCCGCCGTGTCGCGCGCGACGGCGACGCTCCAGACGCCGTTCCAGTTCTCGTTCAGGTCGTCGACGCCCGAGAATTGCGCGTCCCACATCACGCCGTTCGGGTTCGTGGCGAACACGAAGGCACTGCGCCGGTCGTCGTAGCTGTCGATCAGGATCCGCACGTTGTCGTCGCTCGAGAGGTCGGCGTCGCGGCGCAGCTGGCTGGCCCGCACGGCGCCCGCGCGGGAGTCATGGCAGCGCACCAGGATGTAAAGCGCGCCCCCGTCATGGGCCACCTTGACGACCGTCCGCTCCGTGGCGGGCGACCCCTCGTGGGGCTCGCGTTGGCGAAAGTCGTCGATCGAGTCCGCCGTGGCCCACCACGCCTGGTCGCGGCCGCCCGCTGTCTCCACGCGGACGGCGCGAATCGTAGCGGCGCGGTCCTGTTGCGCCGATCCCACGCGATTGAGCAGGCCGAGCCCCGCGAGCACCACGCGGAGGCGCGCCCTCACGACCTGCCCTGCAGCACCAACCCGACGAGCCCCGCCGCGACGATGAGCACCGGCTCCGGGATCTTCTTGGGGACGAGCAGGAGCGTCAGGGTAACGAGCGCGATGAGGACCGTCGGCAAATCCAGAAGTGAGCGCCGACCGAGGATCACGGCGGCGCCGGCGATTGCGCCCGTCGCCGCGGCGGTGACGCCGTCCACGAACGCCTTCACCTGGCGGTTTGTCGCCACCCGATGGAAGTGCGGAGCGACTAAGACGACCACTAGATACACGGGCAGGAACACCCCGATCGCGGCGAGTGTCGCGCCTGGGAGTCCCGCCACCAAGTAGCCGATGAACGCGACCGTGATCACTACGGGCCCCGGCGTGATCATCGACACGGCCACGGCATCGATGAACTGCCGCTCGGTGAGCCAGTGGAACCGTTGCACCACGCCGCCGTACAGGAACGGCACGATCGCGAGCCCGCTTCCGAACACGAACAGTCCGGCGCCGGCGAAGTATGCCAGGAGCTTCCACAACAGGCCCGCGGATGCCGGGCCGCCGAGACCGATGCCCAACCCCGGAGCGGCGGGCAGGAAGGCGAGCGCAGATGTGGCCGGGCGCTGGTGCGGTCGGCGCAGCACCATCGGCACGAGCCCGCACGCGAAGAACACCCAGATGATCTCGGACTCGGTCCAGGCCGTCACCAGCGCACTCGCGGTAAACAGCACCCAGAGCAATCGATCGCGGCCCAGCGTCATCCGCACCAGCTTCAGGACGCTGCGGGCGATGATGGCGATGACCGCGGCGGCGATCCCGTAGAACAACCCCTGCATCCACGGCAGCCCGCCGAACCGCACGTAGAGCACCGACAGGACGAGCACCATGAGAAACGAAGGGCCGACGAAGGCGAGCGCGACCAGCGTGGCGCCGAGGCGGCGGGCCCGCACCCAGCCGAGGTACATCGCCAGCTGCGCTGCGAGCGGCCCGGGGGCGAGCTGGGCCGCTCGCAGCGCAGCTGGCGATGTACCTCGCCAGCTGCGCTGCGAG
>QHTP01000210.1 GCA_003220855.1 Gemmatimonadota bacterium | reverse complement strand
GTCGCATGGGTGCCCACCGGCACGATGCGCTCCTTCTTGCCCTTGCCGCGCACTTTCACCTGGTCCGACACTAGGTCCAGATCCTGGTCGTTCAGCCCCGCCAGCTCCGCGAGGCGCATGCCCGTCGAGTAAAACAGCTCGAGCATCGCGAGGTCACGAGTCTCCACGAAGCCACCCACGTCGGCCCGGCGCTCCGCCTCCGCGAACAACAGGTCGATCTCGAAGCGGTCCAGGTGCGTGGGGAGGCTGCGCTCGAGCTTCGGCGTGCGGGCCGCCCTGGCGGGGTTGACCTCGAGGCCGCGCGTGGCGTCGAGGAACCGGTAGAACGTGCGTAACGCCGAGAGGGCGCGCGCCGCCGAGCGTTTGGCGAGGCCGCGCTGCTGCATCGCACCGAGCCAGCCGCGCACGGCGAGCCGGTCGACGCCCGCCCAGCTCCAGGTGCCGCCGTAATACCGCCCGCAGAACGCCGCGAAATCGGCGACGTCGCGCGTATAGGCCTTCACGGTGTGCGGGGAATCGTTCCGCTCCTTCGCGAGGAAGGCGGTGAACTCGGGGATCTCGGGGGCTGGCGTGCTCATTGCACGGATCAACGCGGAACGCGGAAGTCGGAACGCGGAACAGAAGTCTCAGCCCTCGGTTCCGCGTTCCGCGTTCCGACTTCCGCGTTCGCCTGCTGCGCGAACCTGTCCATATCCGCCAGCGCCCGTTCGACGAGGAGCTCCCTCTTCTTCGCTTTGTCGCGTACCTCCCGATCGAGCGGCTCGAGCAGCCCGAAGTTGGCGTTCATCGGCTGGAAATGCTCCGGGTCGGCCGTGTGGACGTAGCGGTACAACGCGCCGAGCATGGTCGTGGGCGGGGGGACCAGGGCCTCGCCGCCCGCGAGCAGCCGCGCCAGGTTGATGCCGGCGAGGATTCCCGTGGCCGCCGACTCCGTGTATCCCTCCACGCCCGTGAGCTGCCCGGCGAACAGCAGCTGCGGGTCGTCCTTGGCCGAGAGGTGCGCCGTGAGCGCGCGCGGCGCATTGATGTACGCGTTGCGGTGGATGCTGCCGAAGCGCAGGAACTCCGCGTGCTCGAGCCCTGGAATCATCCGGAACACGCGCTGCTGGTCGGGGACCTTGAGGCGCGTCTGGAAGCCGACGAGGTTCCACATCTGCCCCGCACGGTCTTCCTGGCGCAGCTGCACTACGGCGTAGGGTTGGTTCTCCCCGGGTTTGCGCCCGGGGTCAGTCAAGCCCACCGGCTTCATCGGGCCGAAGCGCAACACGTCGCGCCCGCGCGCGGCCATCTCCTCCACGGGCAAGCATCCCTCGAAGTACGGCGTCTTGTCGAACTCGTGGTGTGGCTGGTACTGCTCGCCGGTCCGCAACGCGGTGACAAATGCGTCGTACAGTTCCTCGGTAAACGGTGCGTTGAGGTAGTCGTCGCCCCCACCCTTGCCGTAGCGCGACGCGCGGAACAACCGGTCGTGGTCGAGCGAGTCCCCCGACACGATGGGGGCGATGGCGTCGAAAAACGCGAGCGCGCTGGCGTCGAGCCGGCGGGCGATCCGGGCGGCGAGCGCCTCGGACGTGAGCGGGCCGGTGGCGACGACGCCGGGCGAGGGGAGATCGGTCACCTCGCCGCGCTGTACGGTGATGCGGGGGTGACCCGCGATGCGCTCGTGCACGCCCCGCGCGAAGACGACGCGGTCCACCGCCAGCGCGGCGCCGCCCGGCACACGCGCCTGATCGGCGGCGTCGAGCACGACGCTCGACAGCCGCCGCATCTCGGCCTTGAGCAGGCCGTGCGCGTTGGTGAGCTCGACGGACTTGAAGGAGTTGGAGCAGACGAGCTCGGCAAACCGATCGGTCTGGTGCGCCGCGGTCATGCGGACGGGCCGCATCTCGTGCAGCGTGACCGCGACGCCGCGCTCGGCCAGCGCCCAGGCGGCCTCGCTCCCGGCGAGCCCGCCTCCCACGACGACGGCCCTCAGGTCGCCACCGACTCCGCTGGCGCCGCCTCCTCCACGATCAGTTCGTGTCCGCACTTCAGACACTTGCGTGACACTCCCTTCGCCTTGGTCTGCTTTTCCTCCATGCCGAGGAAGCCGCAGCTCGGGCAGGCGACCGGGACCGGCCGGTTCCACGTCGAGTAGTCGCACTCGGGATAGCGCAGGCACCCGAAGAAGTTGCGCCCCTTCCTGGTGCGGCGTTCCGCCAGATCGCCCACGCCGCACTTCGGGCACTTCACGCCGAGCGGCACGGGACGCGTGTGCTTGCAGGCGGGGAAGCGCGTGCACGCGAGGAATTCGCCGTAGCGGCCGGTCTTGATGACCATCGGCGCTCCGCATTCCTGACAGATCTCGTTGGTCGGCTTGTCCGGCACCCGGTCGCGCCGCAGCGGCCGCGTGAAGCGGCACTCGGGGTAGCGCGCGCACGCGATGAACGGCCCGAAGCGCCCGCTCTTTACCACCAGGCCGCTCCCGCAGGTCGGGCACTTCTCCTTGTGCAGCTCCGACAGGTCGTGCACCTCGTGGATCAGTTTCTGGACGTCGACCGCGTCGAGCGCCTTGGCGAACGGCCCCCAGAAGTCGCCCAGCACCTGCTGCCACGCGAGGTCGCCTTCTTCGACCTTGTCGAGCTCGTCTTCCATCTGGGCCGTGAAGCCCACCTCGAACACGTCGGGGAACGAGCGCTTCATCACCTGCCACACGGTTTCGCCCAACGGCGTGGGCGCGAAGCGGCGATCCTTGGCCGTGGCGTACCAGCGTGTCTTGAGCGTCGAGATGATGCTCGCGTAGGTGGACGGGCGGCCGATGCCCAGCCGCTCGAGCTCCTTCACCAGACTCGCCTCGCTGAACCGCGGCGGTGGCTCGGTGAAATGCTGGTTAGGCGTGATCTGCTTGACCGTGACGACGTCGCCCTGCGCGAGCGGCGGGATCGGCGGCAGGTCCTCGAGCGTCTTCCCTTCCTCGGGCTCGTGGGCCTCGTGATACAGCACGTGGTAACCGTCGAACAGCACCCGCGACCCGGTGGCCCGGAACACGTAGCGGCCCCCGGCCAGGTCGAAGTCGACTTTGGTGGTCTCGAACACCGCCGGCGTCATCTGCGACGCCACGAACCGCCGCCAGATCAGCTGGTACAGCTTGAACTGGCGCGAGTCGAGGTACTGTTTCAGGTCGTCCGGGCGCCGCGGCACGTCGGTGGGCCGGATCGCCTCGTGGGCATCCTGCACGCGGGCCGTGCTCTTCCCCCCCTTGTGCATCACCGGTGCGTCGGGCAGGTAGGGCTTGCCGTATTCCTTGCCGATGTACTCGCGCGCCTGGGCGATGGCCGAATCGGCCACGCGCACCGAGTCGGTCCGCATGTAGGTGATGAGGCCCACGGGGCCCTCTTCGCCGACCTCGATCCCCTCGTACAGCTGCTGGGCGAGCCGCATGGTGACCGCGGCCGAGAAGCCCAGCTGCTTGGCGGCTTCCTGCTGCAGCGTGCTGGTGCGGAACGGCGGCGGTGCCGCGCGGCGGCGCTCGCCCGTCTCGACCGCTGTGACTTTGAACGGAATGTTGAGCGCGTCCGCGACGATCGCGCGGGCGGTCGCTTCGTCTTTGATCTCGGGTTTCTTGCCGTCGAGCTTGTGCAGCCGGGCCTGGAACCCCTGGCCGTCCTTCTCGAGATCGGCCTCGATGGTCCAGTACTCCTGCGGCACGAACTTGCGGATCTCGTCCTCGCGCTCGCAGATCAGCCGCAGCGCGACGGTCTGCACCCGACCCGCCGAGAGGCCGGTCTTGATGCTCTTCCACAGGAGCGGCGACGTCTTGTAGCCCACCAGACGGTCGAGCACACGCCGCGCCTGCTGGGCGTCCACTTTGCGCTGGTCGATGTCGAGGGGGTTGGCGAGGGCGTGGGCGATCGCGTCCTTGGTGATCTCGTGAAACAGGACGCGCCGCACCTTGCCCCCCGCTCCGTTGCCCAGCTGGCTCGCGACGTGCCACGCGATGGCCTCGCCCTCGCGGTCCGGATCGGTGGCGAGGAGGACGCGGTCCGACGCCTTGGCCGCCTTCTTGATCTCGGCGAGGGTCTTCGCCTTCTCCTTGATGGTGACGTATTCGGGCGTGAAGCCGTGTTCCACGTCCACGCCCAGCTTGCGCTGCGGCAGGTCGCGCACGTGCCCCACGGTCGCCTTCACGGTGTAGCCCGCGCCGAGGTACTTCCCGATGGTCTTCGCCTTGGTGGGCGACTCCACTACGACGAGCGCGCCTCTCCCGCCCGCCGCGGCGGACGCTTTGGGCGCCCGTGCGCGCTTCTTGGGCTTCGCCGGCTCGACGACATCCGTCGCCGCCGGCGCCTCGGTTTCGAGCTTCACGCTACGCTTCTTAGCAGTCACGCATCAATCCTTCGTCAAACGACACGAGAGCGCATCTTTACCATCCCGCACTCGATTGCGCAAGCCTGACGACCTCGAACGACACCTGGGACGGTGTCTTACGATCGGTGTCGACCTCCGCGTGCGCGTTACGGTAGAACGGCTCGCGCTCCTTCAAGAGCTGCCGCATCCGCGCCACGGGATCCTCTCCCAGTAACAACGGACGGGTTCCCTCGGGCGCGGCGCGCTGTGCCGCCGTCTCGGGCCGGGCGCGCAGGTAGATCACGAGTGCGCAACGGCGCGCCTCTTCGATCGCGCCGGGTTGTGCGGCCCATCCGCCTCCCGGAGCGACGACCGCGGGCGCAGCGCCGAGCGCCGTCTCCATTTCTTTGCGCTCCATTTCCCGGAACGCCGCCTCGCCCTTTTCGGCAAAGATCATGGTGATCGGCTTCCCCTCGCGCCGCGCGATGATCCCGTCGACGTCGACGAAGCCCGCCTGCAGCTGCTCCGCCGCCAGCCGGCCGACGGTGGTCTTGCCCGATCCCGGCAGCCCGATGAGCACGACGTGCCGCTTCACGACGCCGCCCCTTTGGGGGTGCGCGCGCGCACCTGAGCGACGTACCCCTCGAAATTCCGCCTGGTCTCGCTCAAGGCGTCGCCCCCGAACTTTTCGAGCAGCGCCTGGGCGAGCACCAGCGAGACCATCGCCTCCGCAATGACCCCCATGGCCGGCACCGCCGTTACATCTGACCGCTCCGACTGCGCCTGCGCCGGGCCGCCCGTCTTCAGGTCCACGGTGCGCAGCGGCGACATCAGCGTGGAAATCGGCTTCATCGCGACGCGCGCGACGAGCGGCTCGCCCGTGGTCATGCCCCCCTCCGTGCCGCCCGCCCGGTTGGTGGCCCGGCTCAAGCCGGGGAGGATCTCGTCGTGCACCTCGGAGCCCTTGCGGCGCGCCGCCTCGAAGCCGAGGCCGAGCTCCACGGCTTTCACCGCCGGGATGGACATGAGCGCCTGAGCCAGGCGGCCGTCGAGCTTCGCGTCCCAGGACACGTGCGAGCCGAGGCCCACGGGGAGCCCGACAGCGATCACTTCGACCACGCCGCCGAGCGTGTCGCCCGCCGCCTGCGCCGCGTCGATCCGGGCGATCATTTCCCGCTCCGCTTCAGGGTCGAGGCACCGCACTAGGCTGGCGTCCGCGGCCTGGTTCAAAGGCGTGGGGAGTGGTGCGTGGTACGTTGCGGTTACGCCGCCCAGCTCGACGACGTGCGAACCGATCTCCACGCCAAAGTGTTCCAGCAGCAGCTTGCACACCGCGCCGCAGGCGACCCGGGCCACCGTCTCGCGTGCACTGGCCCGCTCCAGGATGTCGCGCGCGTCGCGGCGGTCGTATTTGAGCGAGCCCGCGAGATCGGCGTGCCCCGGGCGGGGGCGCGTGACCTGACGCCGCCGCTCCGCGCCGGGCGCGTCTGCCTCGGCGGCCATCACGTCCTGCCAGTGCTCCCAGTCGCGGTTCCACACGAGCATCGCGATGGGCGAGCCCAGCGTCTCGCCCGCGCGCACGCCACCGAGCCATTCGATCTGGTCGGACTCGATCTTCATGCGGGCGCCGCGGCCGTAGCCGCCCATGCGCCGCTTCAGCTCGACGTTGATCCGCTCGGCCGACACGGGCAACCCGGCGGGGATGCCCTCGAGGATTCCCACGAGGCCGCGCCCGTGCGACTCACCCGCGGTGGTGAAGCGGAAGGTCATAGCTGTCGATAATAACACGCGAGCCCGACTCCGCGCCGGGCTCTCGTGTTCCGTTCACCGTTCAAGACGGGGTCACGGCTTGAAGGGCCGCCACCCGGCGGGAGGCGCTTGCGCGTTGATGTTCGTGATGCTCGGGAGCGTGATCACCACCAGTCCGCGTGGCGTGATCCCGAACAGCAGCTGTGTCGCCGGTTGGCCGGCCACGCTGTCTTTGGCCACCCGCAGCGGGCCGATGATCGGATCGCGTGTCTGGATGCGCTTCTGTTGATTGAAGAAATAGGTGTCGAACACGCGGATGGTCGTGTCGGGCGACGCGGCGAACACCATGCGCTCAGTGGTGTTGCCTGAGCCGCCGCCGCACGTCGGCGCGCAGTTGGCGGCCGGGTCGAACGCGTGATTGTAGTTCATGTCCATCCCGGGCGTCGCCGACCCGGCGGACGACGTGCCCGACAACCGCAACCCTTGGTCGAGATAATAGATCGAGTCCGTTCCAGCGCGCACCAGGTTGGTGAGACCGTTGAAGTTGGTGGCCACCGCCACGACGTGGACGCCGGTGTTGCTGATGAAGTCGCTGACGTGCGTCCCCGGCGACATGCCAAGGTCCTGATCGTCGGTGCCTGCGTCGGGGATGACGCCCAGATGACTGCAGGCGCTGGCTGGCGTTTTCAACGTGTCTTTCGCCGAGTAGGCGAACACGCGCGCGAACGCCGTGGAGATCGTACCACCCTCTCCGACGAACGCGTGGGTGAAGTTGCCGGTGTTGCGCACGAACGTCTGGTCACCCAGACCGAACGACTGCATATCGACGGTGACCGCCTTGCACGACGTGAGCACGACATTGTCTATGCGGAAGCTCGGCCGCAGCAGCTCGATGCGCAGCGTGTCGCCCGAGACGTTCGCGCCCAGG
>QHTP01000209.1 GCA_003220855.1 Gemmatimonadota bacterium | reverse complement strand
GTCGTATTCGGCCGCATGGACGCGGACGAGCTGGCGACGCCGGGCTATCAGGTGCTCTCGCCCGCCACCAAGATCAAGCTGGCCACGCTGCCCATCGGGGAGCTGATGGTGCGCCATCCACACTTCACCCAGCCCATCTTCGTGCGCTTCCCGCGGCCCGCCGTGCTGCGCGGCCGCGACGGCGTGGAGCGCTACCCGCCCGCCGCGGACCTGCCGTTCGAGGACGCCGTGGCGCGCCAGCTCGTGAAGCTCGACCGCCGGGTGCGGCCGAATCAGGTCAAGGACCTCATAGCGGACCGGCGGGAAGAGGACGTGCGTCGCGCCCTCGCCCACACCCGCCAGACCCGACCGCAGGACGCGCTGGCGCACTTCAAGAAGCAGCTCGGCGGCCGGGTGGCGGCCGCGCCGGCGGCCGCACGCGAGAGCGTCGCGCCGCTGAACCAGATTTCCGACGAGCCGTACTGACCGAACGGTGAAACTCGCCCATCTCGCAGATCTCCACCTCGGGTTCCGCCAGTACGACCGGCAGACACCGCGCGGCGGGAATCAGCGCGAGGCGGACGTGGCCGATGCGTTCCGCCGTGCGGTCGACGACCTGCTCGAGCAGCGCCCCGACCTGATCCTCGTGGCCGGCGACGTGTTCCACTCGGTTCGGCCCACCAACTCAGCCATCCTGTTCCTCTTCAAGGAGGTACACCGCCTCCGGGCGGGGCTCCCTGACACGCCGATCGTCATGATCGCGGGGAATCACGATACCCCGCGCTCCACGGAGACGGGGACCATCCTGCGGCTGTATGAGGCCCTCGGCGTCCACGTCGTGATAGAGGCGGCGCAGTACCTGACCTTTTCGAAGTTGGACTGCTCGGTGCTCGCCGCGCCCCACCAGGCGCTCGCGCAGCCGGAGCGTCCGGCGTTGCGCCCGCAGCGGGGAACGACCTTCAACGTGCTGCTGGTGCACGGCCAGCTTCCGGGCTTGGGCGAGCAGCGCGGGACCATGGAGTACGGCGGAGCGCCGGTCCAGCTCGAGGATCTGGCCCCGGCTCAGTGGGATTACGTCGCTCTTGGTCATTATCACGTGGCGCGGGAGATCGAGAAGAATGCGTGGTACGCAGGGAGCCTCGAGTACGTGGCCCCGAATCCTTGGGGCCAGCTGCAGGACGAGGAGGAGTACCGCGCGCGCGGTAAGGGCTACCTGCTCGTGCACCTGCCCGGCTCCCGGGTGGAGTTCCGGCCAGTCGACCGGACGCGTGAGCACATCGACCTTCCCTCGATCGACGGGAAAGGGCTCACGCCGAACCAGCTCGATGAGCGCATCGCCGCCCACGTCACGGCGGCCAAGTCGGCGATCGACGGGCAGATCGTGCGGCAGCTCGTGTTCGACGTGCCACGCGCCACCGCGCGGGACTTGGACCACGCGGCCATCCGCGGCTACAAAGCCCGCGCGTTGCACTATCAGCTCGACCTGCGCCGGCCCGACGTGCGACGGGGTGACGCCCCGGGTTCGTTCACCCAGCGGCAGACGCTGCCCGAGACGGTGCAGACCTTTCTCGAGCATCGGCCGCTCGATGCGGATCTCGACCGGGCGGAGTTCGTACGCCTGGGCGTCGACTACGTGGCGCGCGTCGGCCGGGAGGGCGAGCCCTGATGGAGCTGCACCGGCTCCGCCTCGTGAACTTTCGGCAGCACGCGGACACCGAGCTCGAATTCGGGCCCGGGATCACGGGAATCTTCGGGCCCAACGGCTCGGGGAAGACGACGCTGCTCGAGGCGATCGCCTGGGCGATCTACGGCGCGCAGGCGGTCCGCGGCGACAAGGACTCGATCCGCCGGCTTGGCGCCAAAGGCCGCGCGGGCGTGGAGGTGGAACTCGAGTTCCGGCTCGGCGCGCACGAGTATAACGTGACGCGCGGCCTCTCCACGGCGGTGCTGCGGCAAGACGGGCAGGTGGTGGCGAATTCCCTCAAGAGCGTCACCGACAAGCTGGAGCACACGCTCGGGATGACGCACCAGGAGTTCTTCAACACCTACTTCACCGGCCAGAAGGAGCTGGCGGTGATGGCGGCGCTCGGCAAGACGGAGCGGGCGGCGTTCCTGTCGCGCGTGCTCGGCTACGAGCGCCTGCGCGACGCGCAGGAGCGGGTGCGCGCGGTGAGAAACGCCGTGGCGGCGGAAGTGCGTGGACTCGAGGCCGGGCTCCCGGACGCCGCGGCGCTGGCAGAGGAGCGGCAGGCCGCCGAGGCCGGCCTCGCGCGGGCCCAGGCGACGGCGCAAGCGGCGGACGGCGCGCGTCGGACGGCGGAAGAGGGGCTGGCCCGCGAGGAGCCACGCTGGAACGAGTGGGTGGCGCGTCGCGAGCGCACCCTCTCGCTCGACGGTGAGCGACGTATGGCGGAGCAGGGAGTGATCACGGCGCGGCAGGAGTTCCAGCGGCTCGACCGCGAGCTCGCCGACGCGCTGGCCGCCCGCGAGCAGCTGCGTCGCCTCGATGCCGAGCTCACGCCCGTCGCCCGGCTCAAGCGGGAGGTGGCCGACCTCGAGCGGCTGCAGCGGGCCGCGGCGGCGCGGCAGGCCGACGAGGCGCAGCTGGCGGAGCTGGGGCGCGCGGCGGGGGCGCTGGAGCGCCGCCTCGCCGAGCTGCGGGATGTCGCGGGCGAGCTCGAGCGTGCTGACGCGACGGCGCGGCAGCTCGCCGAGCGGCTGCAGGCGGCGGAGCGCGCGGCGGAGGAGGAGCGGACGGCGTGGGTGCAGGACCGCCAATACGCCGAGACGAAGCGCACCGAGCTGCTCAAGCTGTACGAAGAAGTGAAGGAACAGCGCGATCAGATCGTACGGCTCGGACCCGAGGGAACGTGTCCCACCTGCAAGCGCCCGCTCGGGGCCGAGTATGCGGCTGTGCTCGCCCTGCTCGACGCGCAGCTCGAGGTGATCACGGGCGACGGCAAGTACTTCCGGCAGCGGCTCGAGCAGCTGGCCCAGCGGCCCGCCAAGCTGGCGGAGGCCGAGGCCGCGCGCGACCGCGTGCTGGAAGAAAGCCGTCGAGCCAGCACGCGGGCGGGCGAGCTGCGGGCGCAGGTGGAGGAGGGAGAGCGGGCGCGTGCCCAGCTGACGGTGGCGCGGGGCCGGGCGGCGCTGCTCGAGCGGCAGCTCGCGGCCCGGCCAGCGGGGTACGACGCCGTCCGGCACGACGCCGTGCGGGCCGAGCTGGCGAAGCTCGAGCCGATCGCGCTGGAGGCGGCGGCGCTCGAGGAGCGGGCACGACGCGCGGAGAGCTTGGTGCACGAGGCGGAGCGGGCGGAGCAGCAGTTATCGGTCGGCGAGCGCCGGGTGCGCGAGCTGACCGAAGCGGTGCGCGCCGAGGGGTTCTCGGACCAGGGATATCGGCAGGCGAAGGATCGCTACGACCGCGCGGTGGGCACGCTGCGCGAGGCCGAGCTCGCCGTAGTCGAAGCGCGCGGGGCGCTGACCCGAGTGGAGGACGACGTACGGGAAGCGAAGCGGCGCGAGGGTGAGCGCGCCGAGCGCGAGCGCCACATCGCCCAGCTGAAGGGGCGCCAGCGCCTCCACAACGAGCTGGACCGCGCGTTCTCCGATCTCCGGGCCGAGTTGAACGCCCAGATGCGGCCCGAGATCGCGGAGCTCGCGTCTGGCTTCCTCGCCGACCTGACCGACGGGCGCTACGATGAGCTCGAGCTGACCGAGGACTACATCGTCACCATTCTCGAGGCGGGCGTGCCCAAGCCCGTGATCTCGGGCGGGGAAGAGGATGTCGCCAATCTCGTGCTGCGGCTCGCGATCTCGCAGATGATCGCCGAGCGGGCGGGGCAGCCGCTGTCGCTGCTCGTGCTGGACGAGATCTTCGGGTCGCTCGACGAGGCCCGGCGCCTGCACGTCGTGGGGCTGCTGCGCCGGCTGGCGGATCGCTTCCCGCAGGTCATCTTGATCACACACATCGAGCAGGTACGAGAGGGCCTCGATCGCGTGATCCGCGTGGACTTCGACCCCGCCCGGGGGACGAGTGTAGTGCGGGACGACACCGCAACGCTGGGAGCCGCCGATGCGGGCGTGGCTGCCTGACCACCAGGTCTACGGGCCGGAGCCCGCGGGTGAGCGGGATACCGACGCGCTGAACCGCGTTTTCGCCGACGCCTTCACCGACCGCTATCGCCGCGATGGCCTGGTCGGCGTCCGCGTGCCGCACCTGAATCCGCAGGTGTGGCGCTACGCGCTGCTCGATGCCGGCGCGGGCGCCATGCTGTGGCGCGACGAGGCGGGGCACGTGGTGGCCTTCAATATCGCGCATCGCTCGGGCACGGAAGGATGGATGGGCCCCCTCGCGGTGCGTCCCGACCGCCAGGGTGCAGGGGTGGGCAAAGCGATCGTCCGGGCGGCGCTGGACTGGCTCATCGAGCAGGGAGTCGCGACGCTGGGGTTGGAGACCATGCCCCGCACGGTCGAGAACATCGGCTTCTACGCGCGGCTCGGCTTCGCGCCGGGTCACCTCACGGTGACAATGACGAACGACATCGCGACCCGCGGCCACGCCGCCCCGGCGCTCTTGTCGCAGCGCAAGGGGGATGCGAGCGGCGCGGCGCTCGCGGCGGCCCGTCGCCTCGTCGGCACGCTCACGCCCGGCTACGACTTCACCCGCGAGATCGTACTCACGGCGGAGCTGGGTCTCGGCGACACGTCGCTGGTGGATGGCGACGACGGGCTGGCCGGGTTCGTGCTGTGGCACTCCACGCCCCTCGCCGAAGGCCGGCCCAAGGACGAGGTGCGCGTGCTCAAGCTCGCGGCGCGCGACGAGCGCGCCTTCGAGGCGAGCATCGCGGCGACCGAGGCCGCGGCCGCGCGCGCTGGCATCCGGCGCGTCGCCGTGCGCTGTCAGACACGCCTCGACGCCACGTTCCGCCGGCTCGTCGCCCGCGGCTATCGCGTCCGCTGGACCGACCTCCGGATGACCTACGAAGGGTACGGCGAGCCACACCCGCGGCGCGGTGTGCTGTTCTCCAATTGGGAGATATGAGGCCCCGCCGCCGGTGACGGTAGGTCTGGTCATCTTCGCCGCGACCTACGTCCTCATCGCCGTCCAGCGGCTCCCGTTCGTCCACCTCAATCGCCCGGCGGCGAGCCTGCTCGGCGCCGTCGCGATGGTGGTGTGCGGCGTGCTGTCGCTCCCCGATGCCTACGCGGCGATCGATCTCGACGTCCTGGTGTTCCTGCTGGGGGTCATGCTCATCGTCGGCTATCTCGAGGTCGGGAAATTCTTCGAATGGGCCGCCGAATGGGTGCTGCGCCGCGCCCGCACCCCCGAGCGCCTGCTGCTCGGCGTCGTCGTGGGTGGCGGCCTTCTGTCCGCGCTGTTCGTCAACGACACCGTCTGTCTCGTCGTCACCCCCGTGCTGCTCGCCGCGCTCGGGCCCCTGCGCGTGCGACCCACGCCATACCTGCTCGGCCTCGCCATGGGAGCCAACGTCGGGTCGGTGCTCTCGATCACGGGGAACCCGCAAAACATGCTCGTGGGCATCTGGAGCGGCGCGACGTTCGGCGGCTTTCTGATGCGGATGCTGCCGGTGGGCGTCGGCGGCCTCGCCATCACGTACGGGTGCCTGCGCTGGGCGTACCGGGACGAGCTGCGGGAGCCGTTCCGCGAACGGCTCGAGACCGTGCCGGTCGCCCTCGACCGGCCGCTCGTGATGAAGGGTCTCGCGCTGTTCGGTGTCGCCGTGATCGCGTGGCTCGCGGGTGGATCGCTGCCGCTCGTCGCCATCACCGCGGGCGCGGCGATGGTGGCGGTCGCGCAGCGCGATCCCGCCTACGCGATCAACCGGGTCGAGTGGTCGCTCTTGCTCTTCTTCGGCTCGCTGTTCGTGGTGATGCGAGGGTTCGAACGGGCGGTGGCCGACCCGTGG
Organism: Gemmatimonadota bacterium; assembly: GCA_003220855.1. Lineage (GTDB taxonomy): Bacteria > Gemmatimonadota > Gemmatimonadetes > Gemmatimonadales > GWC2-71-9 > AG41. Next base: position 948 of record QHTP01000209.1, on the reverse strand, counting down.
ATCCACGCGCACGGCCTCGGCGTCGCGTGGGGCTCGGACTGGAACCTCGCCACGACGCTGAGCGCGGTGATGGTGGTGCTCTCGAACCTCGTGTCCAACGTGCCGGCGGTCATGCTGTGGCGCAGCGTCATTCCCGACCTCCCCCGGGCCGATTTTGTGTGGCGCCTCGTCGCCATGAGCTCGACGTTCGCCGGCAACCTGCTGCTCATCGGTTCGATGGCGAGCCTGATCGTGGCGGAAAAGGCGGAAGCGCGGGGCGTGCGGATCGGATTCGCGGAATACGCACGGGTGGGCGTGCCCGTGACACTGCTGACGCTGGCATGGGGCATCGCGACGATCGTGCTGAGCGCCGGCTGAGCGCTCAAGACAGGAACTTCGGCGCCCCGGCGATGATGCGGCGCGCGAACAGGATCGCCGCGGCCGCGTACAGCAGCTGCGCCGGCCCGCTGCCCACGTGCGCTCCGAATATCAACGCCGCCCACGTCGCCAGCAGCACCAGCGCCGCGATGAACGTCAGGTTCATGGCACGCCCCCCCGGTTTTACGTGACGATTCTGTGTGACGCCCCTGCTTGACGTCTCCGGTCCACGTAGTATTGTACTTCAGGACCGGGGAGAAGAATTATTGAGCCAACAGGCTCGATCGTGGACCCAGATACTGTGACCGATGTCATGCCCCCTCGGGGGGAAGGCAGACGCCATGGTGAGGGACCAGTCATGACTTTCGGGCTTCAATAATCCTCTCCGTTCCTGACGTACCGGTCGGCCGGCCCGCGTTACAGCGGCGCCGGCCGATCGTGTTTTCGCACCGTCTCCCAGAAGTACTTCGGCGCCAGCAGCGGCACGCGTCCAATCGCGAATCCGATCACCAGGATCGCCATCCACGCGCCGTACACGACGGTCACTTCGTCGCGCAGGCTGGGGCGCAGGAACTGCGCGAGCCAGAGCAC
>QHTP01000356.1:876-2822 GCA_003220855.1 Gemmatimonadota bacterium | reverse complement strand
AGTCCCATCATCGCCCCACCCGTAAGGGTGGGGCTAACGGTGGGGCTAACGAAGGCTGATCGATCTCGCCTCTTCCCGTAGCTTGAATCTCTGGATCTTCCCCGTCGCCGTCTTCGGCAGCTCCTCGACGAACCGGATCCACCGTGGGTACTTGTAGTGGGCGAGCCGTTGTTTGACGAACACCTGCAGCTCCGCCTCGAGCGCGGGGCTCGGAGCGTGGCCCCGAGCGAGCACAACGAACGCCACCGGCTTGACGAGCTCGTCGTCGCCCGCGGCGCCGACCACCCCGGCTTCCACGACCGCCGGGTGCTCGGCGAGCGCTCCCTCGACCTCGGCGGGTGAAACCCACATCCCCCCCGCCTTGATCATGTCGTCGCCCCGCCCGGCATACCAGAAGTAGCCCTCCGCGTCCCGCGTGTACTTGTCGCCAGTCCGGACCCATTCGCCCTGGATAGTTTGCTTGGTGCGCTCGTGCTGGTTCCAGTAGCACGCGCAGGCACTGTCGCCGCTCACGAGCAGGTTGCCGATCTCGCCCGCGGGCAGGTCGCGTCCCTGGTCGTCCACGATCCTCGCGTCGTAGCCGGGAACGAGTGTCCCGCTCGAGCCGGGACGCACGCGGCCCGGGCGGTTCGCGATGAACTGGTGACACAGCTCGGTCGAGCCGATACCGTCGAGAATCTCGATGCCGAACCGCTCGCGCCAGCGCTCGTAAATCGCCTTCGGCAGGGGCTCGCCGGCGGAGATGCACAGGCGCACCGACTTGAGGTCGTAGGTCCGGGCGGCGTCCGGGAGCTGCAGCATCGCGGCATACGCCGTCGGCACGGCGTAGAACAGCGTGGGACGCTCCCGCGCGATCACGTCGAACACCTTGGCCGGCTCGGGACGGCCCGGAAACAGCACCGTCGCCGCCCCGACGTGAAACGGGAAGTACAAGGCGTTGCCGAGGCCGTAGGCGAAAAACAACTTTGCGACGGAGAAGGTCCGGTCGTCGGGCCCGATCTCGAGCACGTGCCGGCCGAATGCCTCGCAGCACACCAGCATGTCGTGATGCAGGTGTACGGCGGCCTTGGGCGTCCCCGTCGTGCCGGAGGTGTACAGCCAGAAGGCGACGTCGTCCTTGGTCGTCTCGGCGGGAGCGAGCTCCGCGCTCTCCGCACGGACGAGCTCGTCGTACGACAGCTCGCCGGCAGAGGTCCGGCCGGCGACCACGACGTGCTGCAGCGTCGGCGCCCGCAGCCGCGCCTCCGCGAGCGCCGGCGCCAGCGGCTCGCTCACGATCGCCACTTCCGCCCGGCTGTCTCTCAGGATGTACTCGTAATCGCGTGGCTTGAGCAGCGTATTGGTGGGAACGGGTACGGCGCCGATCTTGAGCGCGCCCCAGAAACTGCAGATGAACTCGGGCGAGTCGTACAGCAGGAGCACGACCCGCTGCTCCCGTTGCACGCCCAGGCGCCGCAGCGCGTTGCCGAGCCGGTTCGCTCCCGCGGCCACGTCGCCGTAGGTGAGACGGCCGCCCTCGTGGATCACCGCGAGGCGTCCACCCCGGCCTTCGGTGACGTGGCGGTCGACGAACCAGGTGGCGGCGTTGTACTCGCGCGGGATCTCCATCGCGGCGATGTTAGCCCGGCGCGCCGCGCCGTCAAGCTCGCGCGGGGGGCGGCTGCGGCGGTATCTTGGCCACGAGGACGATCATGGGCTTCCTCACACTCTTGCCCCTGGTGCTCGCAGGCGGGTCCGCGCCGGCCACGCCCGACTCGGTCGCGGTTCTCAAGTCTGCCCGCCGGGCGCAGGCCACGTTCGAGGCAACCCGGCGCGCCAGTCTCCCGGAAAGCCCGGGGGGCTGGAGCGACATCTGCGGCCAGCGCATCGGGCGGATCTGCTACTGGTATGAGGACGGGGGAGACAATGACAGCGCACCCCCTGAGCCCAAACGGATTCGCGAGGCG
>QHTP01000356.1:0-869 GCA_003220855.1 Gemmatimonadota bacterium | reverse complement strand
GTCGCCGAGCAGTGCCAGGCCGCGGCGTGGTGGTGTGAGGCGTTGGCGGGCCTGGTGCGGCATGTCACGGGCGACTTCGCCGCCGCCGACAGCACGTTCGCCGCGGCGCTCGCCGACATGCCCCCGGCCGATCGATGCCGCTGGGGTGACCTATCCCCATTGCTCGAAGGCGAGCTGGCGGAGCGCTATCGCCGGCTCGACTGCGACGGACGGGCGGCGTTCGAGGCCCGGTGGTGGTGGCTCGCGCAGCCGCTCTACTCGCTCGCCGGCAACGACCGCCGCACGGAGCACTTCGCGCGCGTGGTGATGGCTCGGATCCAGGAAGGCCGCCGTACTCCGTTCGGCTACTGGGCAGACGACTTTCGCGACGTGCTGCTGCGCTACGGGTGGCCGACGTGGTGGACGCGTGATCCCCCCACGTGCCCGCTGATCGGGTCGGAGCCGCGCATCACGGGACACGACCCTTCTCCGGCGTTCCATTTCACGCCCGGGGCCCGCGCGCTGGACGATCCCACGGGCGCGAAGCCCGACGAATGGAGCCTCGATGCGCCCCAGGCGCGGGAACGCTACGCGCCCCCGTATGCCGCGACGTTTACGTATCTGGAGCACCAAGAAGCCGTATTCCGACGTGGAGACTCCTGCCTCGTGGTCGCCGCTCCCGATCTCTCGGACGACACGCTCTTCGCGCGGCGGGCCGTCCGTGTCGCACTCGCGCTCGCCGCGGACGAGCACGCCATCGTCACGGCCCGGGATTCCGGCTTGGCGGCCGCTCCTCGGGCCGTTGTAGCCGCCGCTCCCTGTCGGCCGTTCGTGCTGTCGCTCGAGGCGGTCGCCCCGCGCGAGCGCCACGTGGCGCGGGCGCGCTACGG
>QHTP01000358.1 GCA_003220855.1 Gemmatimonadota bacterium | reverse complement strand
CATCCCTGGGCCGCATCGCGTGGCCGAGCATCACCGTGCTCAGATGCTGGTGGGAGCCGTGCTCGCACGAGCGGGGCTCAAGGATAGCGCGCGCCATGTCCTCATTGCCGCGCGCGCGGGTCGTGAAGACGACCCCCAGCAGGAGCTGCCACTGCTCGAGGCGTTCGGTCGGACGCTGCTCGACGAGCCAGGCGAGGCGATCGAGCTCTTGAAGCGCTACGTGGCCGCGAACCCTGCGCACTCCTTCCAACGCGGCGGCGACGTGTCCTGGTGGTGGCGGGACCTGCGCAAGGACCCCCGGTTCACGCAGCTCGAGCGCGCGAAGCCCTAGGGCGGATCACCCCGTTACACGGCGCGCCCGCTGTGACAGTCCGGTGCCTTGCGCACGTTCCAATTTGAAGGCACATTTGCGTGTTGCAGCGTCGCAACAGCAAGGTTTGCGAGTCGGACCAAGGGGGTGCGGCCATGAAACGTCTCACAGTGATGTCGCTCATCGCAGGATCCGCTCTGCTAGCGTGTACAAGCGATCACTCTATCGCACCCAATCCTGCTGGGACGTCGCCCCGAATAACTGCGGCCCTCGTGGACGGAGGTCACGGTGGCAATCCCCGCTTCTTTTTCTTGCCGCCGATGGTGCCGCCGCGCCTGGTCGCCTTTTCCCACGCCTTCGACGCGACGGTCAAGCCCGTCGTGGAGATCTGTCAGGTGGTGACGAATGGTTATGGCGCCTGCCCGTCGGTTATTCCCTCGCCCTTTACGACGCTGACGGGTCCTTTCGACCAATCCAAGGTGTTCACGAACGTGCAGGTGGTGCCGCTGCTACAATTTTACTTCGTCCTCTGGCGGCCCAACTGGTCGACCCTTAATGCCGCTGCCATTCACCGAATCACTGTGAAGGCCAGTTTTCCGCCGTTAGGCCCGACAGATGTAAGGCTCGGCGTCGCGGATGTGAAGGTCGTCTCGTCGGAGGACGAATTCGAGGCCGTGTGGGCGTCCAAACAGTTCGTACCGCTGCTGCGCGGCGGAGTCCTCGCGATCGTTTTCCGGATCGAGCAGGGTGCCGCCACCGCCAGCCAGTGCGCCAACCAGGACTGCGTCCAGGTGACGATCCAGCCGAACCCGAACGACAGGCGGGACGTGGTGACGCCGAGCGGCCAGGCAGCCGCGTCATTCCCGGCGGGGTATTTCACTAACCAGGTCACGTTGACCATCGCTCGCGTGTCCGAAGGGTGCTTCAGCGCCAGCACCGCTCCTCAGCCCGCTGCAGATCTCGGGTGCTACAGCTTCTCGACCAGTCGTCCGCTTGACAATCCGTTGCACTGCGTCGAGACCGCACCGGACCCGACCCAGTGCGCGCGGGTGGAGGTGTGCCCAACATTCGACCTCTCACTCCCGAACCACACGGATCTCCGGCTGTTCCGCTCAGACCCCGCCAAACCGGTACAGGAACTCCAGGAGGCGCTCGCGAGCCTCACCGACTGCGCGCCGCCTCCACCGTCGATCCTAGGTCCGACACTGTTGGACGCCCCTCGCATCGGCGATGTCGCTCACGCGGGGTGGCGTGGCGTTGTGAACGCGGTCGGTTGGTTGGTGCAGCCGAGGCCGCTCTACGGCGCGACCGCGATGGGGCACATTGGCGTGGGCGGGTTGACCTGTTGTTTTAGCAACATTGGTTGGGCACTCGTCCCTACGCACATCAGCAGTGGCTCCGTCACGAGCCAGTTGTTCATCGGTGGTCTGGAGGGGCCCGCGACGGCGAACTTGACCTTTGGAACCCCGACCGTCACGGGACTGCAACTGCAGGGATGGATCAACCAGGGTTCCACGCGCCGAACGGCGGGGACCAGCGACTTCTTCTCGTGCACCGGCGGCACATGCACGACGCAGAATGACGTCTTGAGCACCCGCTGTAATGGGGCAACGTGCAGTTTCAATTTCGTTGCGAACAACGACCTCCGTCTGGGAACAGGAACTCTGACTTGCGGTCCCGCGACAGCTGAAATCGACCTCATTCAGGGGACGACGCTGCTCAGCACCTTCAGGACGGCGATCAACCTAACTGTCCCCGCACAGGCCACGTGTCCCTGACGCGGTGGGACGGCGCTGGGGACTGACGCTCCGGCGTTTGGACGGGCGGCTCCTTCGGGAGCCGCCCTTTTTCGTTACTTTCCCCCCCGTGCGCCCCTCCACCCTCGGCATCATCGGCCTCGGCGCGATCGGCGGCTCGGTCGCCCTGCAGGCCAAACGCGCCGGAATCGCGACCGTGCTCGGCTGGTCGCCCGACCCGGCGGAGCGGGCGACGGCCGCGCAGCAGCGGGCGATCGACGACGCCCCGGCGCGCGCGGCGGATGTCGCCCGCGCCGCCGAGCTGCTGGTGCTCGCCGCGCCGCCCGCGGCCAATGTTGCGCTGCTCGAGACGCTGCAACCGCACGTGGCCGCCGGCGCCGTGATCAGCGACGTGGGCTCGGTGAAGCGCGCCATCGTGGCGCGCGCCGAGGAGCTGGGCCTCGGCGCGCGCTTCGCTGGCGGCCACCCCCTCGCCGGCACGCACGCCCGCGGCTTCGCCGCAGCCCGGCTCGGCCTGTTCAAGGATGCGGTCGTGTACGTCACGCCGACGCACGACGGCGCCGGCGCCGGCGCCGCCCGCGAGATCGCACACTTCTGGGAGAGCGTGCTCGAGGCTCGTCCGGTGATGATCGACGCCGCGCGACACGACTGCCAGCTCGCTTTGACCAGCCATTTGCCCCAGGCGGTCGCGTCTTTGCTCGCCCACTATCTCGCTGCAGCGTCGCCGCCGGGCGCGAGCTTCGGCCCCGGGGCGCGCGACGCCACCCGCCTCGCCGCGAGCGATGCCGCGCTGTGGACGGAGATCTTCCTCATGAACCGCGATCAGCTGCTCCCGGCGCTGCGGGCGCTGGAGGAGCCGCTCGGTCAGTTGGAACGGGCGCTCGAGGCGGGTGACGCCGCCGCTCTCACGAGCTGGCTCACGCGCGCCGCCGACTGGCGCCGGAGACTCGACGGGTGAAGGTGCGGGGCACGGTGCGGCCGCCGGGCGA
>QHTP01000264.1 GCA_003220855.1 Gemmatimonadota bacterium | reverse complement strand
CAGGACGGATACTCGCCACCCCGCGCCAGGTCGGTCAGACCCGTGCCATCCGCGTTAATCACGTACAGCGACCCGGTCCGGGAGAAGACAATGCGCGTGCCATCGGGGGACCACGAGGGTCCGCCGTCGAAGGAGTAGTTGGGTGTGTCGAGCGTTAGCTGCCGTAGGCCGGTACCGTCCACCTTGACGAGGAAGATGCGGTCGACCGGGCCGTAGGGCGTGGAGTTCTGGCTCTCGAACGCGATTGTCGCCCCGTCTGGTGACCACGCGGGATCACCGTCGAGGTTCGAACGCCGCACGAGCTGAGTGAGGCCGGTCCCGTCAGCGTTCATGAGCCAGATGCCATCCCACCCATTCCGGTACCGCCCCACGGCAATCCGCCGCCCATCGGGGGAGATCGCCGGCCCGGCGTAAGCGAAGTCATCCGTCGTGAGCCGCCGCCGACACGTGCCGTCGGGCCGAACCACCGCGACGGCCGGTAGTCCGGGGGCCTCCGTTGTGTAGCTGATGACGTTGTGGAGTACGGGCTCGGGGTGCCCCATTGCGGCGAAGGTGACGGTCGTCGCCACGGCCGGGCTCCGCGCCGTCAACGTGTTCGCCCCCGCATCAGCACCGAGCATCCAACCACCAACGGTTGCGACGCCCGCGGCATTCGTCACCGCCGAATCCCCGGTCACCGTCCCCCCTCCCGACGTCACCGTGAAGCTCACCCGAACACCCACCAGGGCCGTGCCCGCGCTGTCGGCGCGGACGGCGGGGGCCACGGTGACGGCTGCACAGACGTTCGCCTGCTGCTGATCCCCCTCCACGATCACGAGGCGCGCCCCGGTAGGAGCGGGAGCAGTCGCTTCCCCATGACACGACAGCGCGAGCACCACGGACGCGAGCCACCGGGCCAGCTTCATTGGATCACCGGCACGGGCGCCAGACGCATAAGGACCCGAGTGCCGTCGCCTAGTTGGCCGTAATCGTTCGACGACCAACAGTACGCCGCTCCGGTGGAGGTGATGCCGCAGCCGTGAAATCCTAGGGTGATGGACATGAAGGCGAGCCCTCCGCTCACCGCCACCGGCGCCGCGCTGTTCGTCTCGGTGCCGTTCCCCAAGCGACCGGACCAATTGAACCCCCAACAGTACGGAGTGTGGTCGGTGGTGACACCGCACGCGGCACCGGCTCCGACGCTGACGGCGGCGAAGGGGAGACCACCGGTGACGAGCACCGGTGTCGACGAGTACGAGCTCGGTGCGCCGTTCCCGAGTTGGCCGTCGTAGTTGGCTCCCCAGCAGTAGACGGCAGCGGCCGGCGTGAGGGCGCAGGCCGCATCAGTGCCGGCCGACACGCCGGTGAAGCGAAGCCCCGACTCGGACCCCGCGACGGCCACCGGCCCTGCGCTGTCGAGGGTCGCACCGTTGCCGAGCTGTCCGAAGTCGTTTCGGCCCCAACAGTACACCACCTCATCCACCGTGAGGCCGCAGGCGAACTGCTCGCCCGCGCTGACGGAGGCGAAGCGGAGCGTCGTGCCCGCTCCCGCGACCAGCACAGGGGCGGTGATTCGCGTCGTGTCCCCGGTCGCCATTCGGGCACCCCAACAGTACACCGCGTTCTGCGTCGTCACGCCGCAGGTGTCCGACCATCCAGCGCTGATCGACATGAAGCTGAGGTTGCCCCTGACGGGCGTGGGCGTGGGGCTCGGCGTCGTGGTGTTGGTCCCGAGCTCGCCGTTATCATTTGCCCCCCAGCAGTACGCGACGTGGTCCGTCGTCACGCCGCAGGACTGGTTGGCCCCCACAGTGATCGCCGACAGGATGAGCCCGCCGCTCACGAGTGTGGGCACCGAGTCGGCCGCGAAGATGCCGGTGCCTGCGCCGAGCCTGCCGTTGTAGTTATCGCCCCAACAATACGCGCCGCCGCTCGTCAAGCCGCAGGTGTGGACGACGCCGGCCGAGATGGCACTGAACGTCAGCCCTACGTGAAACGGGGTGCTTTCGCTGCTCACCGGTCCGGCGGTGGCCCGGAGCGTGTACCCGCTGGCGGGTTTGTCGATCTTCAAGTCCGTAAAGCTCGCCACGCCGTTGGCCGGAGCGCGCGTGAGAGTCCCCGACAACTTTCCCGGCCGCGTCCCCGGTCCGCTCCACGGGTTGACCCCGATCGCCACTGTGACCGTGTCCGGCTGAGCGTTCCCGAACGCGTCCCGGACCGTGACCTCCACGCGGGGCATCACGATGTTCCCTTGCACATCCGCGGGCTGAACGGTGAAGGTGATGCGGGCAGGCGCTGCCGCCGCGACCGAAAATGGCGCGCTTGAGACGGCCGGATAGGGTGCGGTCGATGCGACGATCGTGTATCCTGTGGCCGCCGTCTGGATCGAGAGATCCCCGAAGCGCGCGACCCCTCCTTCCGTGGCGAGGGTGCGAGTCCCGAGGAGTGCCGGGTTCGTGGGACCGCCCGCGAGCGCGACGGTGATCAGACCGCTTGCACTTGCGACGGTGTTGTGAAACACGTCCGCGATTGCGACTTCGACGGGCGGTGTGAAGAGACTACCCGCACGAATGTTCGCGGGCTGCGTCCGGAACCACAGCTGGGACGGCGCCCCGGCGGAGACGTCGAACGCGGCGCTGCTGGCACCTGTCAGCGAGGGAGCCGAAGCGGTGAGCGTGTAGCCCACCCCCGCAGTCTCGATGGCTAGCCCCGCAAATGTCGCGACGCCATTGATCGGACTCGCCGTCGTCGTCCCGCGCATCGTGGCACTCGTCGGATTCGTACCGAGCGCGATGCTGATCGGGTCAGCGGCGCTCGTAAGCGGCGTGCCGGAAGCAGTCTGGACCATCACTTGCACGGCGGGCGAGATCGGGGTGCCGGCGATCGTCGCCGTGGGCTGGGTGATGAAGACGAGCCGCGGCGGCGGCGCCTCCGTAGGATTGCTGCACGCGCCGGACAAGAAGGGTGGGGCGGCGCTCGCTATTCCCACGACGACCCTCGTCGCCCAGCCGGTGATCCGGAAGTGGATACGACCCTCCTTCCACTCAAGGGTCGGGTGAACGCTTGCCCTGCCGGGCTAGCAACCCCGCGCGGGGCTGGCACGTCGATTCTCGGTGATGCGGTTGCGCCGCAACATCGATGCCCGCACGAAGAGTCACAACCCCGCATAATGCCTCTGTCCCAGTGCGCGACACGCTACGCCGCTGCTGCGTCCACGCAGCATGCGCGGCACGAGCCCCAACCGGAAGTCGGGAGCATACAGGCCGTCGGCCCGATTCGAACATGCTGCGTTACCTCGCGGGGTTCTGGGGGTCGCTGTGACACCGCTCCGGCACGCACCGACATCAGGAAGGGGGACTGAGCAGCAGCCACGCCGCAGCTCAACACACCGGACGTTCCGGCTCGACCGCCGCTTTCCTGGAATGAAGTTGCCGAGCGGGAGCAGCGGAAGCCGTGAGTCCCACTGTCTTGTCCCACTGTGAGTTGGGGCGGTCAATGGTTTGGTGACGCTCCGCTTGCGGAACGTGTTGTTGCTGATGAGGTTTGGTGCTTTCCGGCCAGGTAGCTCAGTTGGTAGAGCAGCGGACTGAAAATCCGCGTGTCGGCAGTTCGATTCTGCCCCTGGCCACTGCGGTTGAGCGACTCCGTGGCCCCGTGGAGGAGGGAGGCACGCATGCTCGATGGCTTCTTCGCACCGTACGCTGGCGTCGGCGAGCTGATCCTGCGGCTGGCGCTCGGGATCACATTCTTCGCCCATGGTCGGGGCAAGCTGAAGGATCCGGCTGCGTTTGCGGGGTTCCTCAGGCAGATCCGCGTACCCGCCCCGCTGTTCTCCGCGTGGCTGGTCGCGCTGCTGGAGACGGTCGGGGCGGCGCTGCTGATCCTGGGCGTCGCGACGCGCCTCCTTGCACTGGGACTGGCGATCGATATGGTGGTCGCGCTCGCGACCGTGCGAATCGGGAAGGCTCGCTTCACGTCCGAGCCGCAGGCGGCCGGATGGGAGCTCGAGTTCTTGCTGCTTGCGCTCTCGCTCGCCCTCGTCTTCACCGGCGCCGGTCGTCTTGGGCTGGACCGCTATCTCGGACTCTGAGGTCGGGTGTTCGGTACCTCCATCCGCTCGGAAAGCCGGCGTGACCGTGCGGTCCTGCCAGCAGCGCGTGTCGGCGGTTCGATTTCAGGACTTGCCGCGCCGACACCCGAAGGCGCAGAAGTCAACGGGCTGGGCAACGCGCGCGCGAACCGGCCGACCATCACGACAGGCAGGCCAGTAGGACGCACTCCCAATCCAGCGCACGGCCTCATGATCAATGGCTGGATCGACGTTCCGAACGATCCGCACCGAGCTCTGATCAGGCGCGCCGTCAGATCCCACAACCAGGTCCACGATGACCCGACCCTCAATCGCGAGGTCCCGCTGAATCGGCGGATACCACGGCTCGGATGCGCTCCGAAGCGTGGCGCGCTCCGTGACCTGCGTCGTGTCATAGACGGCGGAGTCGGTGCTTGCGAGCCCCGCGCAGGATGTGCCACGACTGCTGCCCATGGCCGGCGTACGGGCACCACCGAAGGCAAACGCAACCCGGATACCAAGGGTCGTCGACGTTCCGCTCACTCCAAAGCCATGGGAGACCGAGGGCGTGACGCTTACCTCTTGTCCGAACACAAAGCCCACCCCAAGCCCGACAACGCCGAACATCTGTGAACCCGACAAGGGGGCCGCTGCACCCGTGAAATTGCTGCTGGCGTTGGTGAACGTGATGGACCCCGTGGGCACGACCTCGACCTTGCGGGCCGGGCCGGTTGCCAGGACGCCGACTGCCACACCGACCGACACGTCGGTCTCCCGGTAGTCAATGCCGGTCCCATTGATATCATTGGGGCCCCGCGCGAACTGCACCTCGGCAGTCGGGCACAGCTGGGCTGTACCGCCTCCGTTGAGAGGGACCTGGTACCCGGCACCGCCGCCCAAGGTGAAAGACGAGGCGCTCCCCCAGGGGTCGACGTCGATCCCTCCCAACTTCAATTCCCCGAACCCACCGCCGCCGCCAACGACTAGGCCCGCCCCTAACGATCGCGAGTCTTGACCGAACAGGCCGCTCGCGAACAGCTGAATCGGTCGTGTTTGCAGCGATGCGAAACCGCGGCAGCGTTGCGCGGCGGCGAGAGTGCTGCCGAGCAGGCTGATGAAAATCGTGACGACGGAGGCACGCGGCACGAGGGCAAAAGATATGGCGTGTTCCCGACCCCCGACAGAGCGATCGTGGGGAGGCAGCGCCTCCCCTCGACCGTCGGCGTCACCAGGCTAGGGCGTGCTCGCGACCGCCTTCTGCTGCGCGTCTCTCCGCACCAGAGCGAAACCGACCGCGTTGAAATTGTACTCTGCCACTTCCCGGTACAGCTGCTTCGCCTGCGCGACGTCTCCCGCGCCTTCGGTCGCGACGGCGAGCTGATACTTGATGTAGGGGTCGAGCAGGTTGCCCTGACGGAAGTGCGCCGCCGCCTCGCCGTATTTCCCCTGGTACAACGCGATGAACCCCTCGAGCTGGTGCATCGGCTCGAGCTTGCGCGGGTTCTTGTCCGGCGCCAGGAGCTGCGAGATGCGCTCCGCCTGACGCTGCGCCGCGGCGTAGTCCCCCCGCCGCGCCGCCCACCACCCCTCGAAGTAGGCGATGATCGCTTCCTGGCCCCGCCGAAACGCGGGATTCCCCGCCTCGTCGGCTTGCTGCATCAACACGGGCGCGAGCTGCTTGAGCGCCTGCTCTACCGCGGGCTGATTGCGAGTGTGGATGGCAATCACGGCGACGCTACCCAACGCCGCCAACTTCGCCGCTTTCGGGTCCGGGACGCCCATGCCGTCGACCGAGGCGACCAGCCGATTGAGCTCGTCGATGGCGGCCGCCGGCTCACCGGCAAACACGCTGACGTTAGCCCGGAACGGTACGTAGGCGGCTTTTTCGTTGGCGCGGCCAACGGCGATGGCCGAGTCGTAATCGGCTCGCGCGGCCGCATAGTTGCCCAGCAGGGAGTTCGCATGCCCGCGCTTCACCAGCAGTACGGCATCGCGGGGGTTCAGCTCGTGGCCCCGGGCGTATTCCTCGCGTGCCTTCTCGAGATTGCGTCGGGCGCGGTAGGCGTCGCCCAGAGACATGTGCGCTCCAGGCTCGTCCGGGGCGAGATTCTCCGCCTGCTGCATGTGCTCGAGTGCCTTCGTGAAGTCGCGCGGCTCACCGAACACGTAGGAGAAGCCGAGCGTCGTGTGCGCGACGAACATCCGGGGCGCGAGCGCCAGGGCTTTCGCGATGGAGGCCCGCGCTTCTTCGTTGCGGTTCAACCCGATCTGGACGCCGGCGAGGGCGAGCCAGGCACGCGGGCTGTCGGGGTATTTCTGGACCAACTGCTGCCCCAGCGCGAGCTGGCCCGCCAGGTCCTGGTCGAATCCCTTGCGCACCATCTGGATCTGGAGCCGCTCGGCCTCGGACGCCCCCCCGGCGTGTTGCTCGGCGAGCGCGAGATTGCTCTTGAACTCCGCGAGCGAGTTCGCCGTATTGGCGATGCTCAGGTACGCAAAGGCGAAATCCGGATCCGCCGCGACGGCCTGCTTGAAATGCGCGTTCGCGTCGATGAAGCGGGTCAGATCGAGCTCCCGCTGACCCCGGAGAAAATGGTCCCGGGCCGCCGCCGAGGATGTCGTGATGGGGTGCTGCATTACCGCGCTCGTGATAGGATCGAGCGCGGACCGGGGGTCCTGGGCTCGAGCGCCGGCGTACCACCCGCCGGACGCGAACACCACCGCCAGGACCGCACGCACGGACGCGTGCCTGAGGTACTGCATGGTCGCCTCCGATGTTGGAAGTGCTAGGCGAACGCTGACGGCAGGCGACCGGGGGTCGGGAGCGTCTCCTGAGGACGCCGAACATGCCGGGCGGTTGACGGGGTCACAAGAGGACTCGGCGAACCTTGACAGCTCCTGGACAGCGCCATGCCATCGGGCCCTGAACCCGCCAGACGACTCGTCCGATCCATTAATATCAAGTCGCCGGGCGTGACGCCGGGTCGTCCGACAGGGTCTCCCTGCGGCCGTGGCGTCCGGCTCGCTCACCTGCGACGTTTTTCCGAGGAGATCACGGGCACGTGTGGTGGCTCGCGGTTTTGCTGCTCAGCGACAGCGCGTCGACCACGCGGGTGTTCAAGGTTCCCGTCGCCCCCACTGAATCGCTCTCGGTCGAGGTGGCCGGCAGGGTCGCGGGAGCGCCGGTGGTCCTCGTTCCGGGGTTGTTCGGGTCCGCGTTCGGGTTCCGCAAGCTCGTTCCCCTGCTCACCGCCGCCGGCTATCGGGCCGTGGTTGTCGAGCCCCTCGGCATCGGCTCGTCGAGTCGTCCCCGCAAGGCGAATTACTCCCTCACGGCTCAAGCCGGACGCATCGCCGCGGTGCTCGACTCCTTGCGGGTGCGGGGCGCCCTGCTCGTCGCCCACTCGATCGGGGGGTCCGAGGCGTTCCGGCTGGCCTACCACCGCCCCGACCTGGTCCGCGGGATGATATCTATCGAGGGGGGGCCCACCGAGGCGGCGCTCACGCCGGCCTTCAAACGCGCCCTGCGGTTTGCGCCCTGGATCAAGCTGTTCGGCGGGATCCGCCTGATCCGGCGTAAGATCCGGGGCCTGCTGATCGATTCGTCGGGGGACTCGACCTGGGTCACGGACGACGTCGTCCAGGGCTACACGGCGGGGGCGGCGCGCGATCTCGACGCCACGATCAGGGCGTATCTCGCCATGGGCAACGCGCGGGAGCCGGAGAAGCTCGCGCCCCACCTCGCCGAGCTGCGCTGTCCCGTGCGGCTGCTCGTGGGTGGGGCGCGCCACGACGGCGACGTCCCGGATGAGGAAGTGCGGCTGCTCGAGCGCGCGCTCGGCTCGTTCGCCGTCGATTCGGTGCCCGGGGCCGGTCACTTCATCTATGAAGAGCAGCCCCGCGCGGTGTTCGCCTCGGTCACCCGGCTCGCGGCGAGCGTGACCGCGGCGCGTACTCCGGGGTCACAGTGACGAAGCCGTTCCCCCGTCCACCACTCGCCTGACAGGTCCGTCATGCGCATCGCGCTGGTCGCCGAGGACTACTATCCGCAGCTCGGGGGCGTCCCTGAGCACGTGCACAATCTGGCGCTGCAGCTCAACGCCTGGGGCCACACCGCCACGGTCGTCACCTCCCACATGGGCGACTACCCCGACGCCCCGTTTGTGCGCCGGGTGGGCAAGAGCCGGGTGATCTACTCGAACGGCGGGGTGTCGCGCGTCACGACGGGGTGGCGGCTGCGGCGTCGGCTCGAGGAGCTGTTCCGGGCTGGTCGCTACGACATTGTGCACGTGCATGGAGGGCTGGCGCCGACCTTCGGCCTGGCCGCGCCGTTCGCCGCGTGGCGCGCCGGCATCCCGGTGGTCGCCACCTTCCATTCGTGGTTCGCGCGCTCCGCGGCCTGCCGCGTATTCCGGCGGCCGCTGCAGCGGGTGCTCGACCGGCACGCGGCCACGATCGCGGTCAGCGAGCCGGTGGTGGACGCGAATTCCCGCTATTTCCGGGCCGAGTGGGACGTCATCCCCAACGGCGTGGACACGAGCTTCTTCAAGCCCAACGGGCGCCGGCCCACCGACGCCCTCACCGACCATCCGCGGCTGCTGTTCCTGGGGCGGATCGAGCCCCGCAACGGACTGGGCACGCTTTTCGAGGCCATGCCGCGGATCCTGGCGCGCTATCCAAGGGCGGTCCTCACCGTCGCGGGAGAGGGGCCGTGGCGGCACTATTACGAGCGACGCGCCCGGGCGGAGGGCCTGGGTGCCAGCGTCCGGTTCGCCGGGCAGGTATTCGAGGATCGCCCCGCCTACTACGGCTCGGCGGATCTGTACCTGTGCCCCACCACCATCGCGTCGTTCGGCGTCACGCTGCTCGAGGCGATGGCGTGCGGCACCCCCATGGTCGTGTCGGACAACCACGGCTTCCGGTCGGTGATCGCGGGCGGCGCCGAGGCGCTGGTCATCCCCAAGGACGATCCGGCCGTGTGGGCCGAGACGACCATCGCGCTGCTGGGCGATCCCGCCCGGCGCGAGGCCATGGCGCGCGCCGGCGTCGATAAGGCCCAGCGCTTCGCGTGGCCGCGGATCGCGCGTCAGGAGCTCGGGGTGTACGAGCGCGTGCTGGGTCGCAGTGCCAAGCCGGCGCGCCGTCCCACCCGCAGAGCCTCGGAGCTGGCCTCGACGACCGGCTGACCTAGATTACCGGCGATGCGCCGGCTCGCCGTCGTTGCGATCGTCGTATGCGCCGCGCCCAGCGTCACCGGCGCGTGCCGCGCCCGGCAGGACGCGCAGGCGCCGATGGACGTGGGCGCGATGGATTCGACCGAGCAGCACGCGACCGCGGCGGCCCAGGAAGCGATGGGCGGGCCCATGCCCGCCGACCCCCACATGACACTCACGCCGCCGCGGCCAGGCAGCGGAGCCGATTCGGCGCGCGCCGCCGCGCTCGTGGCCGCGATGCGCGCCGCGCTCGGCAAGTACCGCGATGTGCGGGTCGCGCAGGCGGACGGCTTCCGGCAGTTCCTTCCCGGCGTGCAGCAACCGGTCTATCACTTCACCAACCGCCGCTGGGCACTCGAGGAGATGCTCCGCTTCGACGCCGCGAAGCCGACCTCGCTCCTGTACCGGAAGGAGCCGGACGGGACGTTCGTGCTGGTGGGGGCGATGTACGCGGCGCCGGGGCGCGCGTCGCTCGACCAGCTCGACGCCCGCGTGCCGCTGTCGGTGGCGCGCTGGCACGAGCACGTGAACTGGTGCGTGCCGCCTTTGGGCGGGCGCGAGCGGTGGCGCGAAACACGTGAGGGCCGACCCATCTTCGGCCCCAAGTCGAGCATCGCGACCGCCCAGGCGTGCACCGCGGTGGGCGGGCGGTTCGTGCCCCGCCTCTTCGGGTGGATGGTGCACGTGATGGCGTTCGCGGGCGACGATCCGAGCGTCATCTGGGGCGCCGGGCACGAGCACGCCCACTCGTGACGCCCCCCTCCGAGCCTCCCGCCGCCCGTCCATCCCGCTTGCGTCTCGGCCCGCTTATCGCGGTGATGTTCTTCACCGTGTCGGGTGGGCCGTTCGGCTTGGAGGGGCTCGTCGGCTCGGTGGGGCCGGGCGTCGCCCTGCTGCTGCTCGTCGCCACGCCGCTGCTCTACAGCGTGCCCGAAACCCTGCTCGTGGGGGAGCTCGCCTCGATGCTGCCGGCCGAGGGCGGCTACTACCAGTGGGTGAAGCGGGCGTTCGGCCGGTTCTGGGGCTTCTGGAACGGCTGGCTGTCGTGGACCTACTCGCTGCTCGACATGGCGATTTACCCAGTGCTCTTGATCCAGTACGTGGGCTTTTTCCTGCCGGGGCTGGGCTGGCTCGAGCGCTGGCTCGTGGCGCTGGCGATGATCTGGGGGGCCACCTGGCTGAACCTGCGCGGGACGCGCGTGGTCGGTACGGCGTCGGGGTGGTTCGTGGCGGCGGTGCTCGCGCCGTTCGCGGTGCTCTCGGTGGCGGCGCTGGCGCGCTGGCTCGGGCAACCGGCAACGCCCTTCCCGGTGACGCCATTTCACGCTGCCGGCACGTCCTTCCTCGGCGCCCTCGGCATCGGCGTATCCCAGAGCATCTGGAGCTACAGCGGGTGGGATACCGCCTCGACCATCGGCGGTGAGCTCGAGCAGGCGTCGGCCACCTATCCGCGGGCCCTGGCCCGCGCGCTGCCGCTCGTCACGTTGGTCTACCTGCTCACGATCGTTCCCGTCCTGGCGCTCACCGACTGGACGGCGTGGACGGACGGCGCCTGGCCGGGGCTTGCACGCGCCGTCGTGGGCGGGTGGCTTGGCCTGTGGGTGGCGCTGGCGGGCATGCTCTCCGCGTTTGCCCTGTTCAACGCCCTGCTGCTCGTGTACTCCCGGATTCCGCTGGTGCTGGCGCAGGACGGTCTCTTGCCCGCCGCGCTGGCGCGCACCGATGCGCGGGGCACGCCGGCGAACGCCGTGCTCGTCTCGGCCGTGGTGTACTCGGCTTTTTCACTGTTGCCGTTCGGCGGCCTGCTCGCGGGCGACGTGCTCTTGTACACGGCGGCGCTCGGGCTCGAGTTCGCGGCGCTGATCCGGCTGCGGCGCGCGGAGCCGACGTTGCGGGGCGCCTTCCGGGTGCCGCTCGGCGTCCCGTGGCTCGTGGCGCTCGCGTCGCTGCCGCTGCTCGTACTCGTCGCCGCTCTGGTGCTCGAGGTGCAGAGCCGGGCGATCGGGTTGCCGGGTGTGCTGGTCGCGCTGCTGCTCGCCGTGGCGGGGCCGCCCGTGTATGCGGCCCTGCGGGGGCGCCGGGCGCCGGACTCCGCCGTCACGCTGTGAACACCCCTCCTTGCGGACCTCGGAAATCGCGCGCAACGTAGCGGGCGTTTGCGGTTTCGTGCGGCACACTCGTTACGCGAGCACTCAGGTTCGGAGGGACCGTGGTACCACGCATGTGCTATCTCTCGTTCGCGCTGCTTGCAGCGGCAGGCGCCGCGCCTGCGGGGGCGCAACAACGCCCCATCACCGGCCGCGTCACGAGCGCGACGAGCAGCGAACCCGTGGCGCGGGCGAACGTCTCGGTAGCGGGCACAGCGATCACCGCTCTCACTAGCGAGCAAGGCGAGTTCTCGCTGTCCGCCCCCGAAGGGAACGTGACGCTGATCGTGCGGCGGATCGGGTTCAAACGCCGCGAGATTGCCGTGTCTGCATCGCAAGGCCGGGTGGAGGTGACGCTCGAGCCAGACGTGTTCAATCTCGAAGCGGTGGTGGTCACCGGGATCGCGACGGGCGTCGAGCGGCGGAACCTGGGGAACGCGGTCGCGACTGTAAGCGCCTCGGAACTCGGATTTGTGCCAACCCCGAGCATCGAGCAGCAACTGCAGGGCAAGGTTGCCGGTGCCGACATTCAGGCGAACTCTGGGGCGCCGGGGGGCGGCCTCCAGGTTCGGCTGCGCGGCGTGACGTCCATTAATGCGACAGCGGAGCCCTTGTACGTCGTGGACGGCGTGATCGTGAGCGACGTCGCGATTCCGTCCAACCAAAACGCGGTGACTGCGGCGTCAGGAGGATCGAACCCCTCACTCAACCAGGACGCGCAGGTCAACCGAATCGCCGACTTGAATCCCAACGACATCGAAAGCATGGAGATCCTACGCGGGGCGTCGGCGAGCGCTATCTACGGACAGAAGGCGTCGAACGTCGTCGTCGTGATCAAGACGAAGCGGGGGCAGAGCGGCGGCCCACAATTCACCGTCTCGCAGAAACTGGGGACGTTCGATATCGCGAACAAAATGGGCTCGCGGGTTTTCCCGGATTCTGTCGCCGCCGTAGGCGCGTTCGGACCAAGCGCCGCGAAGTACTTCCGGAACAATTCTACCAACCCCTATTTCGGGCGACCTGGGTACACCCCGGGGCAAGCATTCCCGCTCGAGGATGAGCTGGCGGGCCGCAAGCCGCTGTCCTACGAGACGGCGGTCAGCCTGTCCGGCGGGACTGAGAACACCCAGTACTTCGCCTCGGCGACCTCCAAGGACGATGGCGGCATCATCGATAACACTGGTTTCCAGCGCCAGGCCCTGCGTCTCAACCTCGACCAGCGGCTCGGCTCCCGCGTCCATGCCAGTCTCAACACCAGCTACACGCGCACCCTGGCGCAGCG
>QHTP01000263.1 GCA_003220855.1 Gemmatimonadota bacterium | reverse complement strand
TGTTCGGCTGGTTGTATGTCCTCGTCACGACGCCCACGGCCGTCGCCTCACTGGCCACCGTGTTCGCCGAATTCCTGCTCAACCTGCTGGGCATCGCCCCCGGGGTCGCGACCGTACAGCTGATCGCGATCGCCGCCATCCTTACGCTGACGGGCGCCAACGTGCTCGGCGCGCGGGTCGGGGCCGCGGTGAGCGAAGTGACCACGCTGGTCAAGGTCACCGCGCTGGCGGCGATTATCCTCGGCGCCTTCCTGCTCGGCCACGGCAGTCTGGCCAACATTACCGCAGGCGGTACCGTGCACGGCAGCGGCGGGGGGCTCGCGCGCGCGGTCGCGGCGGTCATCTGGACTTACGACGGCTGGATTGCCGTGAGCATGATCGCGGGAGAGGTCGTGGCACCCGAGCGCCTGATGAAGCGCATCATCATCGTCGGGATGCTGGTCATCGTCACGCTGTACGTCGGCGCGAATCTCGCCTACCTGTACATGATGCCGGTCGGCGTCATGGCGCACCAGAAGGAAGCCATCGCGCGGACGGTCATGACGGCGATTGCCGGACCCGCCGGCGGCGTCGTCATCATGCTCGCGATCATGACGAGCGTATTCGGGGCGCTCAACGGCAACTTACTCGCCAAGCCGCGCGTTCTCTACGCGATGGCGCGCGACGGCCTGACTTTCTCGTTTCTAGGGGCTACCCATCCACGCTGGGCCACGCCGTGGGCGGCGCTCGTGATCCAGGGCGCGGTCGCGATCATCATGGTCCTCGTTCTTCGGGACTACGATACGCTGATCACCTACTTTGTGGTCGTCGAGTGGGCCGCGCTGATCTTTGCGGTCGCTGCGGTGTTCGTGCTCCGCCGGAAGATGGCCGAGCGCCCCAGGCCCTTCCGCACGCCCGCCTATCCGTGGGTGCCGCTCGTGTTCGTGGTTGGCACGGTCGCGGGGTTGTCGGCCATCGTCTGGGGACAGATCCAGGTCGGCAACGTTTCGCCGATCTACGGTCTGGGCATTGCGGCGGCAGGGTTTCCCGTGCATCACCTTTGGAAACGATTGAACAGGAGCCCATGAGAAAAGCCATTGCGACCGAGCAGGCGCCCAAGCCGATGGGCCCCTATTCGCAGGCAGTCGTCGAGGGAGAATTCATTTTCGTCGCCGGACAGGGACCCACCAATCCGCAGACCGGGAAACGAGAGCTCGGCGACGTGCGGTCGGAGACGCAGCGTACGTTCGAGAACCTGCGAGCGATTCTCCAGGCGGCGGGCTCGTCACTCGATGACGTCGTCAAGTGCAACGTGTACCTGCGGGACATCAACGATTTCGCCGCGATGAACGAAGTGTACCGGACGTTCTTCACGGCGCCGTTCCCAGCGCGCACTACGATCCAGGCGGGCGCGCTTCCGGGCGGGATCGCCGTCGAGATCGAGTGCATCGCCAAGAAGGCTCGATAGTGGACGCGTTCGACTTGGACACCCCCGCCCTCTATGTCGATCTCGACGCGCTCGAGCGCAACATCGCGCGGATGCAGCAGCAAAGTCGCGCGTGGGGCGTCGGTCTCCGGCCGCACGTGAAGACCCACAAGATTCCCGAGATCGCGCAGATGCAGCTCGATGCCGGCGCGATCGGGATCACGGTCGCCAAAGTGGGCGAGGCGGAAGTGCTTCCCGGCGACGATGTGCTCGTCGCTTACCCCCTGTTGCAGGCGAAGCTGCCGCGTTTGCGAGAGCTGGCGAAGACGCGCCGCGTGAAGGTCGCGGTCGATTCGGTCGACGTCGCTCGTGACGTCCACGGGGAGGGGATCGAAACGCTGGTAGAGATCGACGTCGGCGTGGGCCGAACCGGCGCGCAGTCACCTGAACAAGCGGTCGAGATCGCGCAGGCGTGCTCGGACGGCAATTTCCGGGGGATCTGCTATTGGCCGTCGTGGCTCGACGAGGCCGGATTCCAGGCGGCGTGCGTCAAAATCGACGCCGTGCTCGATGCGCTCGCCGCGGCGGGCTTCGAGGCGACGATTGTCTCTGGAGGTTCGACGCCAGGTGCCGCGAAAACGCCACTGATTCCGCGGACCACCGAGATCCGACCTGGCACCTACGTCTTCTATGACGCGAGCAGCCTCGCGGCGAAGCTGTGCGTCGAGGCGGACTGCGCGCTCCGCGTGCTCACCACGGTCGTCAGCACCGCGGTGCCGGGCCAATGCGTGATCGACGCCGGGTCAAAAACGTTCTCGAGCGATCAGACGGTGGGTGCCGGAACGTTCGGCCACTTCGTCGGGCGGGAGCGCCCCTGGACCCTGCGCAAACTGAATGAGGAGCACGGCTACGTGGAGATCGATGGACCGGCCCGCGTGGGAGAGAAAGTCTGGGTGGTGCCGAGCCACGTCTGCGCGACGGTCAACCTGCACGACGAAATCTCATACGGCCGCCGGGGCCGAGTGGAAGGAAGCTGGAAGGTCGCGGCACGTGGGAGAGTGCGCTAGAGTCAGCGGGCGAGCACCCTTTTCGCCGTCGCGACCAGATGCTCGACGGTGAATCCATAGTGCGCCATCACCACCGGCCCGGGCCCCGAGGCGCCGAAATGGTCCACACCGATGATGGCGCCGGTGGGCCCGACGTAGCGCTCCCACCCGAAGGGGGAGCCAGCCTCGACGCTCACCCTGGCCCCCACCGCCGGTGGCAGCACGCTGTGGCGGTACTCGACCGGCTGCGCCTCGAACAACTCCCACGACGGCATCGACACCACCCGGCTCCGAACCCCCTCGCGGCTGAGTTGCCGGTGCGCGGCCAGCGCGAGCGAGACCTCCGAGCCGGTCGCGATCAGAATGAGCTCCGGCGGCATCCCCTGATCCGCATCAATCAGCACGTAGGCGCCGCGTGCGGTGCCGGCGGCCGCGGCGAGCGTGGTCCGGTCGAGCACCGGAATCTTCTGGCGGGTGAGCGCCAGCCCTACCGGCCCGGCCGTGTGCCGCATCGCGATCCGCCATGCTTCGACCGTTTCGTTGGCGTCGGCCGGCCGCAGCAGCAGCAGGTTCGGTATCGCCCGCAAGCTGGGGAGCTGCTCGACCGGCTGATGCGTCGGGCCGTCTTCGCCGAGCGCGATGCTGTCGTGGGTCCACACGTAGATCACGTGCGCGGCACTCAGCGCGGCCAGCCGGATGCTGGGGCGCATATAGTCCGAGAAGGTCAGAAACGTCGCGCCGAACGGAATCACCCCCCCGTGATGCGCCATCCCGGTGAGCATCGCGGTCATCGCATGCTCGCGGATGCCAAAGTGGATGTTGCGCCCCGCGTATCCCCACACCCCACCGGCCATCCCTTGCGTCGGGGGCGTCTGCCCCTCGTGCGGCACATCGGCGCTCTGAAAGTCCCCCTTTCCCTTCATCATGGTGCGTGTGGACGGATCGAGGTCCGCCGACCCGCCGACCAGGTTCGGCACCGACTCGGCGAGCGCCGCGATCACCCTACTTCCGGCATCGCGCGTAGCCATGTCGCCATCGGCGGCCGTGAACGCGGGAAGCCTCGCGTCCCATCCCGGGACAAGCTCACCCGCCATCGCGCGGTCGAAGGCGTCGGCGAGGTCCCCCTGCGCGGCGCGATACGCGTCCATCCCCTGCTGCCAGGCGCTTCGCAGCGCCGCGCCGCGCACGCGGACGTTCGCGAATTCTCGCTGTACTTCCTCCGGCACGCGAAACTCCGCGTCTTCCGGCCAGCCGTACGCGCGCTTGGTCAGCCGGACTTCGTCTTTGCCGAGCGGCTCGCCGTGGGCCGCGAACGTATCATGCTTGTGCGGACTCCCGAATCCGATGTGGGTACGCGCCACGATGAGAGAGGGCCGATGTTCGTCCCCGCGGGCCGCGGTGAGCGCCGCGTCCACCGCGGCCACGTCCATCCCGTCCACCTCCTGT
Source organism: Gemmatimonadota bacterium (assembly GCA_003220855.1). Classification (GTDB taxonomy): domain Bacteria; phylum Gemmatimonadota; class Gemmatimonadetes; order Gemmatimonadales; family GWC2-71-9; genus AG41. The sequence goes on along the minus strand of QHTP01000263.1, from coordinate 2,595 downwards.
ACCCGCCAACCGTACGCGGCGAAGCGGGCTCCCACGTCTTCCGAGAATGTGATGTTTGCCGTGGCGGACAGGGTGATGCGGTTGGCGTCGTAGAGCACGATCAGACGGCCGAGGTGGAGCTCGCCGGCGAGCGACGCCGCTTCCGAGGCGATGCCCTCCATCAGGTCGCCGTCGCTCACGATGACGTAGGTCTGGTGGTCGACGATCGCCTGCCCGGGCCGATTGAAGGTGGCGGCGAGCCACCGCTCCGTGATCGCCATCCCGACCGCGTTCGCGAACCCCTGGCCCAAAGGCCCGGTGGTGACCTCGACGCCGGTAGTGAGTCCTCGCTCGGGGTGACCGGGTGTCCGGCTGCCCCAACGCCGGAACTGCTTGAGGTCGTCGAGGGTGAGCCCGTACCCCGTCAGGAACAGGAGGCTGTACAACAGCATGCTTCCGTGCCCCGCCGAGAGCACGAACCGGTCGCGGTTGATCCATGCTGGGTCCGCCGGGTCATAGCGGAGGTGGCGGGTCCACAGGACGTAGGCCATGGCCGCGGCACCCATCGGCATCCCCGGATGACCCGATGCCGCCTTCTCGACGGCATCGATGCTCAGCGTGCGGATGGTGTTAATGCAGAGATCGTCAATGGTGCCAACGAGCGGGGTCATCTCGCGCTCCCGTTGCGCGACTGCATGTACCGCCGCATCAGCGCGGTGGTCGAGCTGTCATAGCCATCGGCCGGCGGGCCGTCGCCCTGGAGCTCCGCAGCGATGCGCTGGGCCAGCGCCTTCCCGAGCTCCACGCCCCATTGATCGAACGAGTCGATGCCCCAGATCACTCCCTGCGTGAAGACGCTGTGCTCGTAGAGCGCGACGAGCGACCCCAGAGTCGCCGGGGTGAGGCGGTCGGCGAGAATCGTGGTGGTCGGCCGATTCCCCTCGAAGACGCGGTGCGGCACGAGCCGTGCCGGCGTCCCTTCCGCTTCGACCTCCCCCGTCGTCTTGCCGAACGCGAGGGCCCTCGTTTGCGCGAACACGTTCGCCATCAGGAGATCGTGGTGGCCATCGAGCGGGTTGAGCGACTGGGAGAACGCGATGAAATCGCAGGGAATGAGCCTCGTCCCCTGATGAATCAACTGATAGAACGAATGCTGCCCGTTGGTCCCCGGTTCACCCCACACGATCGGGCAGGTGTCGTAGTCGACGCGGACGCCGTCCAGGGTGACGTGCTTGCCATTGCTCTCCATCGTCAGCTGTTGGAGATAGGCGGGAAACCGCTTGAGGTACTGGTCATAGGGAAGCACCGCGATGGTTTGGGCGTCGAAGAAGTCGACGTACCAGACCGCGAGCAGTCCCATGATCACCGGCAGGTTGCGGTCGAGGGGGGTGGTGCGGAAATGCTGGTCCATCGCGTGGAACCCGGCGAGCATCTCGCGAAACTGCTCGGGTCCGATCGCCAGCATCGTGGAGAGTCCGATCGCGGAGTCCATGGAGTAGCGCCCGCCAACCCAGTCCCAGAAGCCGAACATGCTGGCGGGGTCGATGCCGAACCGCGCGACGGCTTCCGCGTTGGTCGATACGGCGACGAAGTGGCGGCGCACCGCCCGCTCATCCCCGAGAGCGCGCACGCACCAGGCACGCGCCGTGTGGGCGTTGGTCAGCGTTTCGAGCGTTGTGAACGTTTTGGAACACACAATGAACAGGGTTTCGGCGGGATCGAGGTCGCGTGTGGCCTCGACGAAGTCCGTGCCGTCGACGTTGGAGATGAAACGGAACGTCATCTCCCGATGGCTGTAGGAGCGCAGGGCCTCGTAGGCCATCACCGGGCCAAGGTCGGAGCCGCCGATGCCGATGTTGACGACGTTCTTGATGGGCCGGCCCGTGTGGCCCTTCCAGCGGGCGCCGCGGACGTCAGCGGCGAAGGCCGACATGCGGTCGAGCACCGCGTGCACCCCCGGCACTACGTCGGCACCGTCAACAACGATCCGCTCACCCACCGGCGCCCGCAATGCGACGTGAAGGACCGCCCGCCGCTCGGTCACGTTGATCTTACGGCCGCTGAACATGGCACCGATGTGCTCGGCCAGGTGGCGGTCGTCGGCCAGCCGGAGAAGGAGCCGGAGCGTCTCGTCGGTGACGCGATGCTTGGAGTAGTCGAGGTAGAGGCCGGCGGCTTCGCCCGTCAGGCGCTTCCCCCGCAGGGGGTCGTCGGCAAAGATCTGCCGGAGATGCACATCGCGGATCGTACGGTAGTGCTCCTGCAACGCCTTCCACGCCGGGCCCGCGGTGAGCGGCTGGGTCGGCGCCACCATTTTCGCGGTCACGGTCTGCCCGCCGCGGTGCGATTCCGTTGCGCCAGCATGGCGCGCTTCGCCGCCAGGCAATCGAGGAGATCCTTCCAGGACTGGTCGAACGACGCGGTACCCTCGCCCTGCAGTTGAGCCGCGAGCGCCGTATCGTCAACACCGATCCGCGTGAAATCAGCGAGCACCGCGTCGGCATCGCCTCCATCGAGGGGCAGCACCCCCTCCACCCGGCCGTGATCGGCGAAGGCCGCGAGCGTCTTCTCGGGCATCGTATTGATGGTGTCCGGAGCCGCCAGCGCCTCGACGTA
>QHTP01000262.1 GCA_003220855.1 Gemmatimonadota bacterium | reverse complement strand
GGGGCGCGAGACGCCCTGCGTGAGGAGCAGGCGGGCGGCGATGGGAGTCCGAGGTAACGAGACATCCGACACGGCAACATCATAAGGGCGTCGCGGGAAAACGTCTAGGAAGAACCGCGACGCTTTTTCCTCGACGTTCTTCGGTCATGTCACCGGGACTGACACTGCACCGAGGTCGGCGCCGTTCGCCCACACCCGATCTGCTCGTCCATCCCGCTGGCGACGGGCCCGCACGCGGTGGTCTGGGCTCCCTCCCGCGCGGCCTGCTCGGTGGCGCCGGCCGCCGTGGCGCAGTTCGTCCGGCCGCGGAACTCCACGCACACGCGGCACCGCACCTTGGCGCGGGCCGTGGTCATCACAAAAAACAGCGCCGCCACGGCGAGCACGGCGGCCAGGGCGTAGAGCGTCGAGCGCCTCATGTCCCACAACGTAGGGGGCCGGGCAGCGTGTCGCTACCCGGCCCCCTTGTGACATGAAACGCCCGGCGCCCTTGCGCTAGCGTCCCGCCGCGGCCTTCGGGCGCCCGGGCTCGTGGAACTGCTGCTGCTCCGTCGAGCCCTCCATCGCCGTGACCGACGACGTTCCGCCGGTCGCGATCTGGGTGATCTCGTCGAAGTACCCCACGCCCACGAACTCCTGGTGCCGCACCGCCGCGTAGCCGTCCTGCTCGGAGGCGAACTCGCGGTCCTGGAGGTCGGCGTAGGCCGCCATCCCCCGCGCCTTGTAGTCCCGCGCCAGGGTGAACATGCTGTGGTTCAACGCGTGGAACGCGGACAGGGTGACAAACTGGAACTTGTAGTCCAGGGCGCCGAGCTCCCGCTGGAACGCGGCGATCTGGGCGTCGCTCAGGTGCTTGCGCCAGTTGAAAGACGGCGAGCAGTTGTACGCCAGCAGCTTGCGCGGATACTTCGCGTGGATCGCCTGGGCGAACGTCGTCGCCTCCGCGAGGTCCGGTTTCGACGTCTCGAACCACAGCAGGTCGGCATAGGGCGCGTAGGCGAGGGCTCGGGCGATGGCGGCGTCGACGCCGTCGCGCACCCGGAAGAACCCTTCGGCGGTCCGGTCCCCGGTCAGGAAGCGGCGATCGTACTCGTCCGAATCGCTCGTGAGCAGGGTGGCGCTGTTCGCGTCGGTGCGGGCGATCAGGATCGTGTCCACACCGCACACGTCCGTCGCGAGGCGCGCCGCGACCAGCTTGGTGATGAACTCACTCGTGGGAACGAGCACCTTCCCGCCCAGATGGCCGCACTTCTTGACCGACGCGAGTTGATCTTCGAAGTGCACGCCCGCCGCTCCGGCGTCGATCATGTTTTTCATGACCTCGAAGGCGTGCAGCGGCCCGCCGAACCCCGCTTCGGCGTCGGCCACGAGCGGCGCGAACCAGTAGGTCGAGTGGTCGTCCTTGAGGTGAGCGATCTGGTCGGCCCGTTTGAGGGCGTTGTTGATGCGTCGCAGCAGGGCAGGAACGGAGTCGGACGGGTAAAGGCTCTGGTCGGGGTACATCTCGAGCGCGTGATTGGCATCCGCGGCCACCTGCCAGCCGCTTACGTAGATCGCTTTCAGCCCGGCCTGGACCTGCTGGATCGCCTGGTTGCCGGTGATGGCCGACAGCACGGCGACGTAATCCTCGTCCCGCAACAGCTCCCACAGCCGCGCCGCGCCGTAGCGCGCCAGCGAGTATTCGAAGTCTATCGAGCCGCGCAGCCGGTACACGTCGCCGGCCTTGTACGGTCGCGTGATGCCGTTCCAACGCGCGTCGTTCGCCCAGGCGCGCTCCAATGCCGAGATCACCGCGTGCTTGTCCATGGCCGCCCCGTCCAGTCGGTATCAGTCCAGATAGTCGTACGCCACCGTCGTCAGGAACTCCGCAAACTCCGCGCCAGTGGTCAGATCGGCCAGAATCCGCGCCGCGAGCGAAAACTGATCGGCGCCGGGGGCCTCCGCACCTACCCTTTCGGGTAGGGAGGCCATCACTTCGGAGAGCGTCTGTTGTATCACGGCGGCATTCACGTAACGCCCGTCCTGCAATCGCGCCCCGTGGCGCTGCCACTGCCACACCTGCGCCCGGGAGATCTCCGCGGTGGCGGCGTCCTCCATCAGGTCGTTGATGGGCACGCACCCGAGGCCGCCCAGCCACGCCGCGAGATAGCGGACCGCCACATCCAGATTGGTGCGCAATCCCTCGAACGTGATCGCTCCCGACGGCGTGGCCAGGAGGTCCTGGGCGGTGGTGCGCACGTCGTCGCGCCGACGCTCGATCTGGTTCGGCCCCGGCATGTGGGCGTCGAATATCTCGCGCGCCACGGGGACCAGCCCGGGATGTGCGACCCAGGTACCGTCGTGCCCCTGCCGCACCTCGCGCAGCTTGTCCTGGCGCACCTTCTCGAGTGCCTGCGCGTTGAGGTCCGGGTCGCGCTTGATGGGAATCTGCGCGGCCATGCCTCCGAGGGCGTGAATCCCGCGGCGGTGACAGGTGCGGATCACCAGCTCGGCGTAGCTCTTGAGGAAGGGCTGCTCCATCGTGACGCGCGCGCGATCGGGGAGCACGCGCTCGGGATAGCGGCGCAGCTTCTTGATGTAGCTGAAGATGTAGTCCCAGCGCCCGCAGTTGAGCCCGGCGGAGTGATCGCGCAGCTCCCAGAGAATTTCGTCCGTCTCGAACGCCGCGAGGATCGTCTCGATCAGCACGGTCGCGCGGATCGTGCCGCGGGGAACGCGGAGCGCGTCCTGCGCGAAGATGAAGACGTCGTTCCAGAGCCGCGCCTCCAGGTGACTCTCCATCTTCGGCAGGTAGAAATAGGGACCGCTGCCTTTGGCGATCAGCGCCGCCGCATTGTGATAGAACGCCAGCCCGAAATCGAAGAGCGATGCCGAGATCGGGGCGCCGTCCAGGTGTACGTGTTTTTCGACCAAGTGCCACCCGCGGGGCCGCACGAACAGCGTCGCCGTCTTGGCGGCCAGCGCGTAGCGCTTCCCCTCGGGACTCGCGTAGGAGATCGTGCCGGCGACGGCATCCTTCAGGTTGCGTTGGCCGACGACATTGCTCTCCCAGGTCGGAGCGTTCGCGTCCTCGAAATCGGCCATGAAGACGTTCGCACCCGAATTGAGCGCATTGATCATCATCTTGCGGTCCACCGGGCCCGTGATCTCCACCCGCCGGTCGCGCAGATCGGCCGGAATGGGCGCGACGGTCCACGCGTCCTCGCGCAGCTTTCTGGTCTCGGGCAGGAAGTCGGGCAGGCGACCCGCGTCGAGCTCCGCCTGCCGCTGGCGGCGGCGCTCGAGCAGCTCACGGCGCCGCGGCTCGAAGCGGTGCGCCAGGCCCGCGAGAAAGTCGAGCGCGCCGGCGCCGAGCACTTCGTCGCAGCCGGAGGGCGGGGGCTTGAGCAGACGAATGGTCGAGCCGAGCGCTGGCATGTCGGGACTCCGAGGGGCTAACCTAACACTAACCGGCCGGCGTAGCTTAGACACCGACATGCCCACGCGCCTCATGATCGCCGGTCTCTGCCTGCTCGTGCTGGGCGTGGCGTTGTGCCGCGCGGGGCTCGCGGCCCTGCGCACCCGACGGTGGGCCGGCGGCGCGCTGCGCGGGCTCGCGGGGCTCCTGTTCCTGGCGCTGGCGGGCCTCGCGGCGGCAATCGTCGTCGGCCTGCGGACGTACCAGGCCCTGACGCTCGAGGTCCTGGCGGCGACCGTCACGACCCAGCCCCTGGGACCGCAGCGTTTCCGCGCGATGATTCTCCTCCCCGACAAACGCCTGGCCATGTACGACCTGGCGGGGGATGCCCTGTACATGGACGCGCACATTCTCAAGTGGCACCCCTGGGTGAATCTGCTGGGGCTCCATACATCCTATGAGCTGGACCGGGTGGCCGGCCGCTACAACGAGGTGTCCGACGAGCGCGCCAAGCCGCGCACCGCGTACGAGCTGGCGCGGCCCGCGGGCATCGATCTTTTCTCGATCGCGCGACGCCACCTGCTCGGGCCCCTGGTAGACGCGGAGTACGGCTCGGCCGCGTTCGTCGCGGGCACGAGACCCGCGCGCTACGAAGTGCGCGTCTCGACCACCGGATTGCTGATGCGGCCCGTCCTTCCCTAGGCGCCCCCGGCGGGGCTCTCAACCAACCACGGCCCGGTGGCATCTTAGCAGCGTGCCGGCCCCCGGCCCCCGGCCCCCCGGCCCTGGCGACCCGATGCAGGCGGACCCGAGCGATCTCATCCAGCGTGCGCAGCAGGGCGACCAGGCCGCGTTCGAGGCGCTGTACCGGGCGCACGTGGGTCGGGTGTACGCGCTCTGCCTCCGCCTCACGGCCGATGCCGTGCGCGCCGAGGAGCTCACGCAGGACGCGTTCGTGCGGGCGTGGGAGAGGCTCGCGAGCTTCAGGGGCGAGAGCGCGTTTTCGTCCTGGCTGTACCGGCTCACCGTGAACGTGGTGTTCTTGAGCCAGCGGGCGGGGCGGCGGCGCGCGCTGCGGCTGTTCACCACCGACGACCCGGCGGCGCTGGAGCGACCGGCGGACGGATCGGGCACGGCGGGAGTGCAGCTGGACCTGGAGCGGGCCATCGCAGCGCTCCCCCCGGGCGCACGGGAGGTGTTCGTGTTGCACGACGTGGAAGGCTATCGGCACCATGAGATCGCCGGTCTCACGGGGATCGCGGTGGGGACTTCGAAAGCACAGCTGTTCCGGGCGCGGCGACTGCTGCGGGAGGCGTTGAGCAGATGATGTGCAGCGAGAGGGAAGCGCAGCTGAACCAGTACGTGGACGGCACGCTCGCGGCCGAAGCGCGGGCGCTCGTCGAGACGCACCTGGCGGGGTGCGCGGGCTGCCGCGAGGCGGTGGCGAAGCTGCGTGCGTTGGTGGACGGAGCGCGGGGATTGCCGCGGGCGATCGAGCCCGCGTCCGAATTGTGGACCGGCATCGCTGGACGTATCGGGAAAGGGGAAAGGGGAAAGGGGAAACGGTGGTGGAGGGGCGCACTGGCTGCCGCGGCCGCGCTCATCATCGGCTTCGCCGTCTACCGTCTTCTACCGTCTTCTGCCGTCTTCTACGGTCCGGAGGTGGACGGGTGGGCGGCCGCACAAATCGAGTACGCGCGTGCGACGGACGAGCTCGCCGGAGCCCTCGCCCTCGAACGCGACCGGCTCGAGCCCGCCACGGTCGCGCTGCTGGAGCGCAATCTGGGCGTGATCGACGCGGCGCTACGCGAATCGCGCGACGCGTTGGCCCGTGATCCTGGCAACGTCGAGCTGCGCGCGCTGTTTGCGGCGGCGGCTCGGCAAAAAGTCGAGCTGCTCCGCTGGGCGACGCGGGCGGCGACGTGACCCGACACAGCTCTTGGCTCGTGCTGGTGCTCGCGCTCGGCGCCCGGAGCGGCACCGCCCAGGCACCACCGAGTCGCGTCAATACGATCGGGGAACGCTGGCCGTTCGCCCCCGATGGGTCGGTGCGCATCGTCAATCCGTCGGGCCGGATCCGCGTCATCGGGTGGGATGTGGACAGTCTGGCCGTGAGGGCCCGAGGACCGGGGCGCTTGGCCGCCGCCGGCACTGCCAGCGTGCGCACGCTCGTCGTCACCGGCCGGGCCGGGCTCGAAGTGCGCGTGCCGCGTGGGGCCCGCGTGTGGGTGAAGTCCGTTTCGGGCGACATCGATGTCGTGGGGGTGGATGGGACGCTCGATTTGAACAGCGTGGTGGGCGCGATCCACGTGGTAGGGACGCCGGCCGATGTGACGGCTGAAACGATGGGCGGGCCAGTCGAGCTCGCCGGCGGCACCGGACGGGCCCGCGTGAAAACGGTGAGCGGCGGAATCCTGCTGCGGGGGGCGAGCGTGGACCTGGGTGCGTCCACGCTGAGCGGCACGATCGTCGTGCGGGCGGCCGGATGGCAGCGTGGCGGCGCGGGCGTGCAGCGAGGGCATTTCGAATCGGTGACGGGGGATGTGCGGTTCGACGGCGAGCTGGGGCGCGGCGGCATCGTCGAGCTCGAGAGCCAGAGTGGCGCGATCGCGCTGCGGGTGCCCGGGACGACCGTGGCCGACTTCGATCTGCTCACCATCGGCGGGTCCGTCACGAACCGCCTGACGGCGGACGTCGCGCAGCGGGGCGCGCTGCGGTTCTCGACCGGGGCGGGGGGGGCCCAGGTGACCGCGCGCAGCTTCAAGGGTAGTATCTCCATCGAGGCCAAGTGACCATCGCTCGAGTGATCGTCGCGCACGGCTGCGCTCTGGCGGTCGCCGCCTGCGGCGAGCAGTCGCCGATGGGCGGCGGGCCTCCGCCCACGACCGACACGCTGCAGCTCACGTCGGTCGCGAGCGGTTTCACTGCTCCGGTCTATCTCAGTGCGCCGCCGGGCGACGTCAATCGCCTGTTCGTGGTGGACCAGCCGGGACAGATCCAGGTGATACAGAACGGGCAGCTCTTGCAAACGCCGTTTCTCGATATCGCGAGCCGCGTGAGCTATGGAGGCGAGCAGGGGCTTTTCAGCGTCGCGTTCCACCCCAACTACGCCGGCAACGGATATTTCTACGTCGACTATACCGACGTGAACGGCGACACGCGCGTCGAGCGGTACACCGTGAGCGCGGATTCCAATGTCGCGGACAGCACCTCCCACAAACTAATCCTGTTCGTCAAGCAACCCTACGCGAACCACAACGGCGGGCTCGTGATGTTCGGGCCCGACGGCATGCTCTACATCGGTATGGGTGACGGCGGCTCGGGCGGCGACCCGCAGAACCGCGCGCAGAACCCTGACTCGGTACTCGGCAAGCTGCTGCG
>QHTP01000261.1 GCA_003220855.1 Gemmatimonadota bacterium | reverse complement strand
CCCCCCGCCCGCTTCCAGCCCCCCAGGTCCTCCGCGCCCGCGACCTCGAGCCCGACCCAGGCGCGGCGCACCTTGCCGAAGCGCCGCAGCTCGTCGGCCACGCGCAGGGCGCGCTCGATCGGGATCGCGAAGCCGATCCCCACGGAGCCGCCCGAGCTCGTGAAGATCGAGCTGTTCACGCCCACCACCTCTCCCAGCGCGTTGGCGAGCGGGCCGCCCGAGTTGCCCGGGTTGATCGCGGCGTCCGTCTGGATCATGCCGACGTAGATGCCGGACTGCCCTTCGGAGGGAAGCAGGTTGCGGCCCACGGCGCTCACCACGCCGGCCGTGACGGTGGGCTCTGCGTTACCCAGCAGGTAGGCGAACGGGTTGCCGACCGCGACCACCCATTCGCCGATCAGCAGGTCGGTGCTCTTGCCGAGGGACGCGGTCGGGAGGCCCGTACCGTCGAGCTTGAGCACGGCGATGTCGGTTTGTGGGTCCTCACCCAGGATCTTCGCGCCAAAGTCCCGCCCGTCACGCATCGTGACGACGATCTGCTCGGCACCTTGCGTGACGTGTTGATTGGTGATCACGACGCCGTCCGACGAGATGATGAATCCGGACCCGTATCCCTCGACCACCTGGTCCGCGCCGCGCGGCATGAAGAACAGGTCGAAGGGGTCCTGCGCCAGGCGCCGCTCCCGTCGCAGCACGTTCACGCTCACCACGGCCGGCGCGAGTCGGGCGGCCGCCGTGACGATGGCGGTCTGGCGTGATCGGCCCGGATCTTGGGCCCCCAGGTGTGGCGTCGATGCCACACCAACTGCGGTCATCCCGACGAGCAGGAAGAGAGTTCTCATACGGGGACCATCATACACGGTTGACGCGCCGCGCGGGCGCCGGTAAATCAGCTCGCACGTCCAACGTCGCTTGTCGCGTGATCGTATCCCTCCGGGACCCACCGAAGGAGTTCGTCCGATGCGCCGCATGGCTCTCCGTCAAGCCAGTCTCTGCAGCACGCTCTTGTGGGCGACGCTCGCCCTTGCCGCTCCGGCGCAAGGTCGCGGCAGGGCGAAACAGCGACCCGTTCCCGCACCCACGTCCGCGGCAGCCGTGACGGCGGGAGCGGACTCCCTCAACAATGTCAAGTTCCGCAACCTGGGGCCCTCGGTGGGCGGTGGTCGCGTAGCGGCCGTGGTCGGGGTGCCCGGTGACCGGAGCACGTATTACGTCGGGGCCGCCGCAGGCGGCGTGTGGAAGACGACGGACGGCGGCGACTCCTGGGAGGCCGTGTTCAAAGACCAGCCGACGGCGTCGATTGGCGCCGTGGCCCTCGCGCCTTCGAACCCCAACGTCGTGTGGGTGGGGACGGGCGAAGGGAATCCGCGCAACGACGTGGTGGACGGCCGCGGCGTCTTCATGTCGCCCGACGCGGGCAAGAGCTGGCAGTTCATGGGTCTCGGCGACGTCGGGCAGGTCACCCGGATTGTGATCGATCCCGCCGACCCCGACGTGGTGTTCGTGGCGGCGCTGGGCCACGCGTGGGCGCCCAACGTGGAGCGCGGCGTGTTTCGCACGGCGGACGGCGGCAAGACCTGGCACAAGGTGCTGTTCGTGAACGACACGACCGGCGCGGCAGATCTGGTCATGGTGCCAGGCAACCCGCGGCTGCTGTTCGCCGCGCTGTGGCAGTTCATGCGTCATCCGTGGGAGCTCGTGTCGGGTGGGGCGGCGAGCGGCATCTATCGCTCCAAGGACGGCGGCCTCACGTGGGAGCGGCTCAAGGACGGCCTGCCCACCGGCCTGCTGGGTCGCATCGCCATCGCCGTCGGGCCCACGAACCCAAGCCACGTGTACGCGCTGATCGAGACGACGCAGGGGATGTTGTGGGATTCGAAAGACCAGGGGGACCACTGGACCAAGGTCTCCGACTTCCACGGCCTCTCCGCCCGGCCGTTCTACTTTTCGCTGCTGCATGTGTCGCCCGCGGACGACCGCAAGCTGTTCTTCTCGTCCTACCTGCTGCTGCGCTCGGACGACGGCGGCAAGACGACGACGCCGATCGACCGGGGCGTGCACGTTGATCACCACGCGCTGTGGATCGATCCCCAGAACCCGGACCGCATGATCCAGGGGAACGACGGGGGCGTTTACGTGACGGAGACCGGTGCCAAGAGCTGGCGCTACTTGAACAACCTCCCGATCGAGCAGTTCTATATGGTGGCGGCCGACAACAACACTCCCTACATGCTGTGCGGCGGGCTGCAGGACAACAACGCGTGGTGCGGGCCGTCGAGCAACGTAGGAGGTGGGGGAGGTGGGGGAGGTGCGGGAGGCGCGGGATTGAACGGCTCCGAGTGGTTTACCGTCACGGGGGGCGACGGCGAGTACGCGGTGCCCGCGCCGGGCGACTCCTCGATTCTCTACGTGGATTCGCAGAACGGCAACATCACGCGCGTCGATCTCAAGACGGGGCTGACCCGCTCGATTCGGCCCTATCTCTCGAGCGTGAACGAGATGAAGCCGGCCAACCTGAAGTACCGCTTCAACTGGACGTCACCCATCGCCGTGTCGCCGCGCGACGCGAACACTGTGTACCTGGGCGCCAACGTCGTGTTCAAGAGCGCCGACGGGGGCGAGCATTGGACGGCGGTCAGTCCCGATCTCACGCGTAACGACAAGTCGAAGCAGGTGACGAGCGGCGGCCCGGTCGAGTACGACATCTCCGGCGCCGAGACGTACAACACGATCCTCACGGTGAACCTCGCCCCCACCGATTCGAGCGTAATCTGGGTCGGCACCGATGACGGCCTCGCGCAGGTGACGCGCGACGGCGGCAAGACCTGGAGCGACGTGTCGGGCCACTTCCCGGGACTCGCCAAGGACGCCGAGGGACGGGTGTACCAGATCGGCATCTCGCCGTTCGATGCGGGCACGGCGTACCTCACAGTCGATCGCCACGAGCTCGACGACCCGCGTCCCTACGTCTACAAGACGGCCGACTACGGCAAGACGTGGACCGACATCGGCAAGGGCCTGCCGCAGGACGTGCCGGTGCACGTGGTACGCGAGAATCCCAACCTGCGCGGTTTCCTTGTGCTCGGCAGCGACGCGGCCCTGTGGTATTCGCGCGACGGCGGTGAGAGCTGGAAGCCTCTCAAAGCCGACTTCCCCACCGCACCGGTCTACGACGTGCAGTTCGTGAAGCGATCGCACGATCTGGTCATTGCCACGCACGGTCGTGGGCTGTTCGTCCTCGACAACATCACGGCGTTGGAGGAGCTGACGCCCGAGGTCCTCTCCTCCGACCTGCACGTCTTTTCGACCCTGCCGGCGCAAATCCGGGTGCGGCCGCGGCGCCCGGGCGTCGCGCCGACGCGGTTTACGACCCCCAACGCCCCTGCGGGCGCGGTGATCGACTACTACCTCAAGACGGCCCTCGACACGGGAACGAGCGGCTCGTCGGGCGAGGGCGAGCAGGCGCGCGGGCAGCGCTCCCGCCGGGGCCGGGTGATCGCCACGATCACCGACAGCCGCGGCGACACGGTGCTCGTCGACTCGAGTGGGCCCGGGAAGCAGGGCGTGAACCGCTATGTGTGGAGCCTGCGGTACGCCGGTCCGACCCGGCTCAACTTCGAGCGGCCGCCCTCGGCCGAAGACGAAGAGAACCCGTTCCGCAACGTGGGTGGGCCGCGCGCCATTCCCGGCACCTACACCGTCGCGCTCACGGCGGCCGGCCGCACGGAGACGAAGACGGTCACGGTAGAGCCCGACCCGCTGCTGGGGGGCGATGCCGCCCGGTTCGCGGCACAGGTGCGCGCCGGACTCGAATGGCGTAACGCGCTGTCTGCGCTCAACACGATGCTCAATCGCATCGTGAGCCTCGAAACACAGCTCAAGAACACACAGCAGGCGCTGCGTGACAACGCCGGCGGCGACAGCGCCGCCGCCGGTCCGGTGGCGCGCCAGGGGCGCGACCTCGGCCGCAAGCTCAAGGAGCTCAAGGACAGCCTGTACAACTCCGACGTGCAGCGTGACGCCGGGCAGGACGACATCCACTACTTGAACCGCTTTCAGGATCGGCTGCAGGGCCTCGGTTTCGGACTCGCGTTCGCGTACGCGCAGCCCCCCAGCGACGTCGTGGCGGCGCGCTTCAAGGAGCTGCGTGCCGTCTTGGACGGCTATCTCGCGAAGTTCAACGACCTGATCCGCACCGACGTCGCCGGGTTCAACAAGACGGCCGAGGAGCGCCGGGCGCCGATCCTGGTCGCAGGCGAGCCGATCGAGGTGAAGGAGGTCAAAGTCGTGTCGCGCTAGGCCGGCACGCGCACCCTGCGCCGGCGCTTCACAGCGATCCATGCGGCGAAGGCGACCACGCCGAGCGGTAGCACGACGCCGAGCGAGCGGACGCACAGCGCGACGAGATCAACGAAGTTGCGCCACGCCTGCTTGAACGCCTCGCCCATCACGCTCGATCCGGCGCGCCCCACGACCGGGAGGGGTTCGTGGACGTAGATGGTGAACGTGCTGAGCGCGGTGTGGGCGCGCAGGTAGCGCAGCCGCCCCTCGTAGCGGTCGATCTCTTCACGCACCCGCGCCAGCTCCTGCTCCACGTCGAGCACGTCCTTGAGCTTGCCGGTGCGGGTGGCGAGCAGGTCGATCAGGCGCGACTCGAGCCGGCGGGCGTTTCCCATCCGGGCGGTCACATCCGTGAACTCCTCGCCCACGTCTTCGGCGTTGACGTTCACAGATTCGAGCTTGCCGATCGGGGCGAGCCCCGCGAGCCCCTCGTCGAACCGCTCCGCCGGGACCTTCACCTCCAGGCTGGCCGACCGAAGCTGTCCACGGCCGGTCTGCATCGTCGTATTGGCGATGTAGCCGCCGATGCGGCCGGCGAGCAGGCGCACCTGGGAGACCGCCCGCTCGAGCGAGTCCACCTCGATGCTCGCCTGGCCGGTGCGAATCACCATACTGGCGGCAACGCTCGCGCGCGGGAACAGCACGGCGTCTCCTGGCGCCGCCACGCGCTCGCGCGCGGCCATGAGTGCGGGCGCCCGGGCCACGAAGTCCGCACGTGCGACGGGGGCCGGGCTGTCGGCTGCCGGGCCCTTCAAGTATGCCGGGCGCTCGGATCGCGCGGCGTTGCGGCACGCGGCCACGGCGGCCAGGGCGACGGCTGCGAGGAGCCTGGTTCGCATGATCGTGTCTCCGGGGAGTAGGGTCCCCTGAGAGACGTGTGAGGGAGGTCGACATGCACACAAGCGTGCTCTTGAGCCTCGCGCTCGCGACCGCGGGCGCCGTCCGGCTCGCTGCTCAAATCACGGTGGTGACGCCGCTCGAGTCCGTCCCGCGGCGGCGCCTGGAGTATCACGCGCCCCGGCTCTTGTCGTGTCCCGCGACCCAGTATCCCGACTCGCTCAAGCGTCGCGCCATCGGCGGGCACGTGGTGCTTGAGGTGGTCGTGGATACCCTGGGGCGCGTGCCGCGCGACCGCATCGTGGTCCGGGAGACCCCTCACCCCGGGCTCTCTCAGGCCGCGATCGCCATGGCTGCCGGCTGTCGCTTCGCGCCAGCCCGGGTGGGTCGCACAGCGGTCGGGAAGGTGGTGACGATGCCGGTGGACTTCGGCGTCGTGCGCGCAACCCACGGGCCGGGCAGCCCGTAAGGTGGCCCGTGACACTGCAACGCGTCGAATCGAGCGCGCTCCACCAGTGGGAGCGGATCGCCGGCAAGCCCGGGGACGCTGCAACGCGGGGCGGGAGACCGTGGAGGGCGTGGCTCCTCCAGGTGACGCGCCTTGCCGCATGGGCCCTGCTGGTGGCGTCGCTACCGTTCCTCGCCCTCGTCAAGGTGGCGGTCGTGCTGTACGAGCGCGGAGGCTATCCCACGACCCTCGCGCTCGCCGGTGGCGTGGCATGCACCACCGTCGTCGTCACGGCATACGCGGCGTGGGCGTGGCATCGCTTCACGGGTCGCGTCCGCCTCGCGCTCGTGGCGCGGCGGCTGGCGCTGCCGCTCGTGGTCGCGTACAGCGCCTACGCGCTGGTCTACGTCTCGGCCGGCAACGTCAAGTCGCCCCAGGTGCGGGCCTACTATGCGTCGCTGCACCCGCTGCTCCGCGTGGCGCTGTCGACCGTCATTCTGGTCGACCGCGATCTGGTGGTGACGGACCTTATCCGCCGCCGGGCGGACTATCGAACCATGGGGCTCCCCGGGAACGACGGCTCGTTGCACTACATCCAACCGGACGGCTACGCGCACGCCGTGGACCTGCGCACCACCGGCCGCAGCTTCGTGAAGAACCGGCTGGTCCAGGCGTACTTCTGGAGTATGGGGTTTGCGACGCTGCGTCACGTGGGCACCGCCGACCACCTGCACGTCGAGTTGCCGGTGCGTTGAGGAGCGGTAGTTTCCCGGCGACCCGCACTCTTGCCGCGCTCCCGTAACGAGCCCGAGGCCCATGCCCAGACTCGCGCGTTTTGCGCTCCTCGCCCTGATCCTCCCCGTGTCGCTCTCGGCCCAGACGCCCGCCCGGTACGACACCAGCCTGTTCCGCGCGCTCGCCTGGCGGCTGGTGGGTCCATTCCGGGGAGGGCGTGTGACGGCCGTCGCCGGCGTGCTCGACCAGCCGCGCGTCTACTACATGGGGGCGACGGGGGGCGGCGTCTGGAAGACCACCGACGGCGGTCTGACGTGGCAGGCGACGGCGGACAAG
>QHTP01000260.1 GCA_003220855.1 Gemmatimonadota bacterium | reverse complement strand
GCCGTAGACGCAGTCACCTCCGGCGTCGTGACATAGGTCCCCCACTGGTCCACATGCACGGGGTTCGTCGTCACCAGACGGACGTGCCGGTAGATACCGGAGCCCGAGTACCAACGGGAGTTGGGCTGCTGCGAGTTGTCCACCCGCACGGCGATCACGTTGCCCGCCGTACCGTAGCGGAGGTGCGGCGTCAGCTCGTAGCTGAAGGAACTGTACCCGTACGGCCGTTTCCCAAGGTAATGCCCGTTGATCCAGACTTCGCTGTTGCGGTACACGCCGTCGAACTCGACCGATAGCAGCCTGCCGGTGTCGCGCTCGGCAACGGAGAAGGTCTTGCGATACCAGCCCACACCGCCGGGCAGCGCCCCACCGCTCGGTCCGGCGGGGTTCGTGTCGCTGAACGTGCCCTCGATGCTCCAGTCGTGCGGCAGATCCAGGGTGCGCCAGCCGGAATCGTCGAACGTCGGGTCCTGAGCCGCCGCGACGTCGCCCAAGTGGAATCGCCAGGCGCGGTCGAAGGCGAGAGTCGCTCGCTGTCCCTGCGCCGCCGCTGTGAACGGGGCGACGAGCAGCGCGAGCAGGGTACCACGACCGAGCCATTTCACGGCTGCACCGTGAACCGGTAGATGGTCCGCGAGCGGTATTGCTCCCCCGGACGCAAGATCGTCGACGGGAACGCCGGCTTGTTGGGGGAGTCGGGAAAGTGCTGCGTCTCCACGGCGAAGCCGTAGCGGTGCCGGTAGACGACGCCGTGCTTGCCCCGCAGCGTGCCGTCGAGGAAGTTGCCGGAATAGAACTGCAGTCCCGGCTCCGTCGTAGAGATCTCCAGCACACGCCCGGTTGTCGGCTCGTACACGCGTGCTGCGAGCGTCAGGTCGCCGCCCTTGTTGAGAACGAAGTTGTGATCGTAGCCGCGCCCGTAGCGGAGCTGCGGGTCATCCTGGTCGATGCGGGCGCCGATGGCCGTCGGCGCGCGGAAGTCTAATGGCGTTCCCGCGACGCTCCTGATCTCGCCCGTCGGGATCAGCGTCGAGTCCACCGGAGTGAAGTGGTCGGCGTTGAGCATGACCACGTGGCCGAGGATGTCGCCCCTGCCCTCGCCCGCCAGGTTGAAGTAGCTGTGCTGCGTGAGGTTCACGGGCGTCGCGCGGTCCGTGGTCGCGTGGTAGTCGAAGATCAGCTGGTTGCTGTCGGTCAACGTGTAGGTAGCGGTGGCTTGCAGCGTCCCGGGGTAGCCCTCCTCGCCGTCCGGGCTCGTGTACGTGAGGACGAGCCCGACCGAGTCCGCGTGCTGGAACGGCGCAACGCTCCAGACCACCTTGTCGAGGCCGCGTACGCCGCCGTGCAGGTGATTGGGACCGTTATTCGTCGCCAGCGGGTAGGTCCTGCCGTCCAGCGTGAACCGGCCCCGGGCGATCCGGTTGCCGTAACGACCGACGATGGCGCCGAAGTACGGCGACCCCCGCTCGTAGTCCGCCAGGGAGTCGAATCCGAGGACGACGTCGTCGAGTCGCCCGTTCCGGTCAGGCACTTGGAGCGACACGATGATGCCGCCGTACGCGAGGACGCGCGCCTCCATCCCGTGGGCGTTCTTGAGGGTGTACAGGCTCACGGCCTCCCCGCGATCGGTCGTTCCGAACGGCTCTGGACGCGGCGCGCCGCGGGCACACGCGGCGCTCCCCGCCAGGATCATGGACCACCCCCGGACCGTCGACTTCATCGGGTGCGAAGCTGACACGCTCGCGCCCGGTGCGCCACCCCTCGGGGATCGGCGTATTTTCAGGCATGAACAAGCACCGGCCGTTCGCGTTCGTAGCCGTGGCGGCGTGCCTCGTCGCCGTTCCAGTCCTCACCCCCGTTCCCCCTCTCCCTTCGGGAGAGGGGGAACTCAGGACGTCCCCCCTATCCGGAACGGTGAGGGGGTCAGGGGGTGAGGACCAGGGGCCGGGGATCCCGCTCCCCGAGCATCCGCGGCCCGACTTCCAGCGGGATCTGTGGCAGAACCTGAACGGACCCTGGCAGTTTCAGTTCGATGCGGCGGACTCAGGGGAGGCACGCGGTTGGTCCCGCGGGCAACTGCCGGCGCCGCGCCAGATCCTGGTGCCCTTCCCCTGGGGTAGCCCGCTCTCGGGCGTGCCGGATAGCGCGGTGATCGGCTGGTACTCCCGGTCGATCGCCGTGCCGGCGGCGTGGACCGGGCGCCGCGTCTTCCTCGTGATCGGCGCGGCCGACTGGCGCACCACCGCCTGGCTCGACGGGCAGCTGCTCGGCAGGCACGACGGCGGCTACATCCCGTTCGAGTTCGAGGTGACCAGGTACGTAAAGACCGGACAGCCGCAGCGACTCGTGCTCCGGGTCGACGACGCGCCGCGCGCATTCAAGCTCGAAGGCAAGCAGGGCTACGGCAATGCGCGCGGCATCTGGCAGACGCCGTATCTCGAAGCGCGTGGTGGCGTGCCGCTCCGCGCGCTACACTTCTCCCCCGACATCGACCACGGGCGCGTGGTGGTGGCAGCCCAGCTGCTCCAGCAGGCGCCCCGCGACCTCACGCTGACCCTGCGCTTCAAGAACGCAGACGTGCCGACGGTCAGTTGGCGCATCCCCAAGGGCGCCGACCAGGTGACGTTCGAGGTGCCGATCCCGCACGCTCACCTCTGGTCGCTCGACGATCCGTTCCTGTACGAGGTCGAGGCTACCGTGGGAGCCGACCGCGTGCAGAGCTACTTCGGGATGCGCAAGATCTCCGTCGTCAACCTTCCCGGAACGGACTACCGCTACGTCGCCCTGAACGGCCGGCCGCTGTACCTGCAGCTGACGCTGGACCAGGCGTTCCACCCGGGCGGGTTCTATACGTATCCCAGCGACTCGTTCGTGCGCGCCGAGATGCTGCGCGCCAAAGGGATCGGTCTCACCGGGCTGCGGGAGCACGTCAAGGTCGAGTCGCCGCGCAAGCTGTATTGGGCCGACCGCGTGGGGATGCTGATCATGGCGGACGTCCCCAATTCGTGGGGAGAGCCTGATTCGGCGATGCACCGGGAGGTGGAGGCGACGCTGCGCGGCATGGTGCTGCGCGACTACAACCACCCCGCGATCTTCGCCTGGGTGCTGTTCAACGAGACGTGGGGATTGTTCACGAAACTCGACGGGAAGCAGGTCTACCGTCCCGAGACGCAAAGCTGGGTCGTCTCCATGTATCGCGCGGCGAAATCGCTCGACCCGACGCGTCTGGTGGAAGACAACTCGCCCTGCTGCGGACGTGGCCACACCGAGACCGACCTAAACTCGTGGCATTCCTACCTGCCGGGCTGGGCGTGGGAAGAGCACGACCGCCTGGTGAGCGACAGTACCTACCCGGGCTCCCAATGGAACTTCGAGGCCGGCCACCGGCAGGCGCGGCAACCCGATATCAACAGCGAGTTCGGCAATGTCTGGGGCTACGAGGGGAGCACCGGAGACGTCGACTGGAGCTGGGACTACCACCGGGCGGTGAATGCGTTCCGGCGCCACCCGAAGATCGCCGGCTGGCTCTACACCGAGCTGCACGACGTGGTCAACGAATGGAACGGCTACTGGCGCTACGACCGATCCGCGAAGGAGACCGGGCTGGGCGAGCTGGTGGACGGGATGTCGCTGCGCGATCTCCACACCCCGTTATACGTCGTCGTGGGGGACTCGCTGAGCCAGACCGTGGCCCCGGGCGCGCAGCTGCGGGTGCCGTTGTACGCGTCATTCCTGACGCCCGACAAGGCCTGGGGCGACAGCCTGACGCTGCGGGCGCGAGCGTACGGCTGGGACGCGCTCGGCCAGAAGCGCGTGTACCTCGAGACGACGCGTCACGTCCCGTACCATCCATGGATGACCGGGCCCCTAGAGCCGCTGCCGGTCACCATGCCAGCCGGGCCGGCCGTCCTGGTGCTCGCCGTGCGTCTCGAGGACGGGAACGGCACCGTGCTGCATCGGAATTTTTGCTCGTTCGTGATCGAGGGCGAGCCGCCGCCGGAGGTGCGACTGGACGACGGCCGACGCGCGCGTCTGTTCCCGATCGACCCGGCCCACTTCGATTCCGCGGCATGGTCGCTCAAGCAATGGAACGTGATGGACGGCCTGAAGGTGAACGGCGCGGGGTCGGGATTCTTCGAGTATCGGGTGGCGTGGCCCGCGGGCATCGGGCTCGCCGATCTCGACAGCGCGGTATTCGTGGCAGAAGCCTCGTCGAAGCAGCTGTTCGGCAAGGACCGGGAGGGCAGCGGGCAGATCGAGGGCGACTTCATGCGGGGCCGGGGCACATTCGACCCGAGCCTGAACCCGAACGCCTATCCCATGACCGACGAGCACCTGTTCCTGAGCGCCGTGACGGTCCGCATCAACGGCGTGGTCGCGGGAAAGGAACCGCTCGCCGACGACCCCGCCGATCACCGCGGCATTCTCTCGTGGCACTATCAGAGGCACGACCGGCGGCTCCGCGAGGCGGGCTCGTACGGCGCGCTCCTGCGCGTGAAGGTCCCACCTGACGCGCTCGAGCGCGCCGCCGCGCGGGGACAGCTGGTGATCCGGTTGGAGGTCGATCCCGAGCTGCCCGGGGGCCTCGCGATCTACGGCCGCCGCTTCGGCCGCTATCCGCTCGATCCGACTGTGGTCTTCTTACTGCGCCGGTAACTCCGCCACGCCGGCCCGTCGCAGATACCCGCCCACCACCGTGGCGAACTGGGCGAACGCGACCTCCGGTTCTTCGATGTCGGGATGCCAGCGCTTCTCCCACTCGAAGTTGTAGAACCCGCGGTAGCCAGTGTGCGCGAGGGCTTCGATCTGGCGCCGCACCGGTACCGCGCCCGTGCCGGTGAGCACGTAGCGCCGGTCGGTGCCGTCGGGCCCCGCTGGCACCGAGTCCTTCAAGTGCGTGTGCCGGATGTAGCGGCCGAGCTGGCGGACCGTGTCTTCGGGCTGCTCCCTTCCCGACACGAACGTGTGATGCGCGTCCCACAGGAGGGCGACGGCGGGCGACGCTGCCTGCTCGAGCAGCGCGAGCAGTGAGGGCGAGTCGGTGAAATCGCCGTGTGATTCGATCACCACGGTGACGCCCTTGGGCCGCGCGTAGTCGCCCAGCTCCCGCAAGCCCCGGGCGATGTGCGCGAGCATCATGTCGCGCGGCACGCCCTGCACGTACTTGTTGCCGAACACGCGCACGTAGGGCACGCGCAGCGTTTCGGCGAGATCGATGAACCGGCGCGCCTCGTCGAGCTGCACGGCGCGCTTCGCGGGGTCCTGCTCGTGCAGCTCGGCCGAGGCGCCGAGGTCGGATATCCGCAGCCCACGCTCGCGCAGCTCCCGCTTCGACTCTTCGATGCGCCCGCCGTCCCGCGAGAGCTCGGGCGCCAGGGTCAGGTCCATGTTCTTCTGGAGCCCGCGCAGCTCGACCGCGGCGTAGTCGTGCGACTGGGCGAATTCGAGAATCTGCGTCCAGGTCCAGTTGGGACAGCCGAGGGTCGAGAAGCCGATGGGGAAACGCTCGCGCGGGGACGGCATCCACGCGTGCGGGGCCGCGAGGACGGCGGCGGCGGTTTGGAGAAACGCGCGACGGGTCGTCATGGTCCGACTCCCTCCGACGTGTTCAGGATGGTTGCCACGACGGTCGTGGTCCACTCCCCGTGATTGTTCTTGTAGCTCCCCCGCATCCACACGAGCGCGGTGCGTCGGTCCTTCCACCGCGGGACGACGGGCCGCAGGTTGTCGAGGTCCGAGTTGGCAGTGATCGGCTCCCATTTCCAGGTGGCGCCGCCGTCGCCGGTGGTGCCGCGGAACAGCTCGTGGTGGCGCTGACCGTCGGCGGCGCTCACGAGCGGTTTGCCCGTCACCGGCTCCGCGTCCGTCGAGATGTAGACCACGTCGGGGTTGTTGGGATCGAGCGCGGCGAGGCCCGTGTAATCGTCCTCCCCGGCATAGAGCCGGGTGCCGGCGTAGGCGATTTCGTGCACCCGCCAGCGCGATCCGTCCCAGCGGGCGTAATCGAACCGGTGGTCGAAGCCTCCCTGGCCGCGCGGCAGGCCGCGACCGTCTTTCTGCACGGAGAACACGACGTAGGGCCGTTGCGCCGGGTCGAGCTCCAAGTCGCACATCCAAGCCACGTTGTCGGGATCGCCCTGAAACACCCGCGTCAGATCCCACGCGTTGACGTCCGTCTCCGTCGTCTCGCTGAGCGTGGCCCGACGCGTCCCGTCGGAGAGATAGATGCCGCCGTCCCGGATGAACGCGTGATACAGGCTGTTGTCGTAATTGCGCGGGTGATTCTCCGTCATCACGAAGTGAATCGTCCCCACGCCGTCGAAGGCGTATTTCAGATAGGGACTGTACCCGCCGCGGGTGCCGTGGGCCACGCGGCCGCCGTAGGTCCAGGTGCGGCCGGTGTCGTCGGAATACATGTAGTTCGGCTCGAGCCCAACGCCCCGGAAGAAATTAACGATGCGGCCCGATGACAGCCGGAACAGGTTCGAGTACGTGACGTTGTTGCCGCGCAGCGGCTGCGCGGCACTCCCCGGCGTATCGAAGGTCGCCTCCGGTCCCCACCGCAGGGCATTGTGGGGCTCGGAGAACCGGTAATAGATGCTCCGCTCGACTCCGTGTTGCGTATACATCGCGAGATAGCGGCCGTCCGGGAGCGCGAGGAACGCGGGGCTCGCGTGGTCGTCCTGCTGCAAATGGCGATGCAGCACCGTATGCTGCGCGGCCCCCGACGCGAGACCGTAGACGGATACCTCCACGTTGCCCCAGTCGGCATCACGATCGTTGCGATAGTCGCCCACGGCGCGCACCGATCCCACGATGAGCTTGCCGTCGTCCACGATGGCCCGCTCGTCCATGAACCAGGACCAGGCGCCGTTGTCGTTCAGCTCGATCAGCTTCCCTGCCACGTAGGTCACGGGCAGATCCGCCGCGCCCGACACCAAGGGGACGAGCAGACCCACGAGCCAGACCTTGCGCATGGCCGCCCCGCTCATCGGGCGAGCGGGTCGGGGCGCAACTGGAAGTGCAGCACCT
>QHTP01000355.1 GCA_003220855.1 Gemmatimonadota bacterium | reverse complement strand
CCCGGCACGGTCGGCGGCGACACGACCGGAGCGAAGGACCTGCACCCGGAGCGGGAGCGCGAGCTCGAAGCAGGGTTCGACGCGACGCTGTGGAATAGTCACGCCAATCTGGAATTCACAGTCTACCAGAAGAACGTGAGCGACCTCTTGCTGCCACGACAGCTTGCGCCGTCCAACGGGATCAACTTCGAGATCTTCAACGGCGGCAAGCTGCGGACGCGCGGCGTCGAGCTCTCGCTGGAAACGATCCCGCTGCAGCGGAGCGGCCTCAAGTGGCTCTTCCGCACGACGTTTGCGCTGAACCGGAGCATCATCACCGAATTGCCGATCCCGGCGTTCAGCGCGGGCGGTTTCGGTGCATCCATCGGGGAGTTCCGGGTCGAGCAGGGCGCCTCCGCGACTCAGATCGTGGGGAATGACACCCTCACGGCTGCCGACATCGCGTCCGGCCGCTACCCCGGCGATAGCGTAGGCCAGATCGTGGTCCGCAAGGTGGCCGATGCCAACCCGGACTTCCGGATGTCGTTCACGAACGACCTGACGTACAAGCGACTCTCCCTGCACTTCCTGCTCGATTGGCAGAAGGGTAGTGCGATCCTCAACCTGACCAAGCTGCTGTACGACTTCGGGCAGGTCACGCCGGACTACGGCGATCTGCTGCCCGCGCCGCTGATCATTCCGAAGAGCGGCGGCGGCGCAGACACATTGACGACCGTTGGCCAGAAGCGTCTCGCAGGCTTCTCGAAGGTCACCTCGAACTACATCGAGAGCGCCAGCTTCCTCAAGCTGAGAGAGATCACGCTGACGTACGACCTTCCGACGAGTCTCATTCAGAGCGTGTGGCAAGGCGCACGCTACGCGCACATCAGCGTGAGCGGGCGGAATCTCTTCACCAGCACGCCGTACACCGGCCTCGATCCGGAAGTGAGCAACTTCGGGAACCAGCCCATCGCGCGGAACATCGATGTGACGCCGTTCCCACCGAGCCGAAGCTTCTGGTTCGCCATCGACGTGGGGTTTTAGCCATGAAGGCGCCAACGAGGTACTCGAGCATGAACGCGACACGGTGGCTGGCGTTTGGCTTCGGCATCGTCGCGCTGGCGGCGTGCAAGGATCTGGACGTGCCGAACTTGAACAGCCCGGGGCTGCAGGATTTCGAGAACAACCCCACCCGGAGCCAGGTTCTGTCATCCCGCCGATCCCCGGTTCGTGACTGAAATGCTGGTGGGGCCGCTCGACGGCGGCAGCCCGGCGTTCGGCGGCAACCTGTGGTCCAATCCGTATCGCAACATCCGCAACGCGAGCCTGGAGCTCGCGGCGCTGAACAAGGTGCCCCTGGTGAACGACGCGGAGAAGGAGTCCATCCGCGGGTTCGCCCAGACGATCCAGGCGCTGGATTATCTGAACGTGATCAACACCCGGGACGCCAACGGCGCCCCCATCGTTAGCGACCTGGACCCGCTCGCTCCGCCGGCAGCAATCGCGAGCAAGGATTCCGTGTTCGGTCATATCGGGCGCTTGCTCGACTCGGCACAAGCGCACCTGGACTCGGCGGGCGTCCTGACGACCGGCGGGGACCTCCCCTTCCCGTTCGCGCTGAGCCCCGGCTTTGGGGGGTTCACGTCGACCGTCTCGTTCCGTCAGTTCAACCGGGCGCTCCGGGCGCGCGTGCTGGTCTATCGCGGAAGCTCCGGGTGCACCACGTGTTGGGACTCGGCGCTGACGGCGCTGACCGGCTCGTTCATCGACACGACTGCGGATTTCAACTTCGGCGTCTTTTATTCGTATGCGACGGTCTCGGGCGACGAAACCAACCCGCTGTTCGATCCGAATGCGCGTGCCCTGGTGGCGCACCCGTCATTCCAGACCGATGCGCAGCTGCAAGCCGGCGGCGCCCCCGACGACCGCTTCGTGCGCAAGACGGACACGCTGGCGAGCCCGAAGACCACCCAGGGCCTGTCGTCGCAGATACAGTACACGATTTACAAGAGCAACACGGACCCGATTCCCATCATCCGGAATGAAGAACTGATCCTGATCCGCGCCGAGGCGAATATCGGCAAGGGCGGAGCGGCGCTCGCCGCGGCTGTCGCTGACTTGAACGTTGTGCGGATCAAGTCCGGGAAGCTCCCAGCCTATGCCGGCGCCGTGACCCAAGCGGCGCTGCTGGACGAGTTGCTGTACAACCGCCGCTACTCGCTGGCGTTCGAGGGCGGCCATCGTTGGATCGATCTACGGCGCTACGGCAGGCTCGGGACGCTGCCGACTGAAACGACGAGCAGCGGCGCGGCCAAACGGTTCGCCAAGTTCCCGTTCCCGCAGTTCGACTGCGACGCGCGGTCAACCAAACCGGCGGGATGCGGCACGGAGGCAGGGTTCTGAGCAACGAGGGTTAACTACAATTCAGCCTCTCCGCCGGGCGCCCAATCGCGCCCGGCGGTTTTGTCATCCCTAGATCAGCCGCGCGCCACCTCGTACAGGTACTCGACGTACGAGCGCGCCGCTCCGTCGATCCCCCGCACGTTCGCGTTCTGCGACTCGATCACGTAATACTCGTCCGGCGCGTGCGCGCCGCTGCCGTGCCCCAGCCCGAAATGGCCGGCCGGGAGGCGCAGCGGATCGCCCGTGAACACATAGCCCGGCCACGAGCCCGCGATGCGCGGCAAGATCACCGGATCGATGCCCGAGCGCCGATACACGGCGACCTGCGCCTTGATGAGGGCCGCATCGCCCGGCGTGGTCGTGGGATCGTAGCCGCCCGTCATATTCACCTCGACGTCGCCGAACCCCCGCTTGGCGAGATGCGCCTTGAGCGCCGCCAGCGACTCGGCCGCCGTCATGTCGGGCACGAGCCGCAGTTCGAGCTTCGCCACCGCGCGATGCGGCAGGATGGTCTTGCCCCCGGGACCGGTGTAGCCCCCGACCAGGCCCTCGATGTTGACCGTGGGGCGCGACACGAGGCGCTCAAGCGCTTCGACCCAGCTCACGTCGTGTACCCAGTGGTCCACGCCCATCTCCCGCTTGGCGACGGCCTCGTCGAGGCGGCGCGCCGCGGTCGCCACCATTGCCTTCTCACTCGCCGACAGCGGGCGGGCCGTAGCCGTGTAGCCGTCGATGGCCGGGTCGTTGCCGTCGGGCGAGACCATCGTCGCGAGCGCCTCGACCAAATGCCACGCTGGGCTGTCCACGCGCGCCT
>QHTP01000259.1 GCA_003220855.1 Gemmatimonadota bacterium | reverse complement strand
CGTTGTCGGTGTGGTAGAGATATCCCTGATACGGCCCCGTGTCGTACCCGTACACATTCTTCATTACATCGCGAATCGAATCCATCATCGGTACGCTCGCGCGCGAGACCCCCAGCGGCAGTGTCCCGCTGCACACCGTCGTGCAGGCCACGAAGTCCGAGCCCGGCTGGTGCGACCGCTCGATCTCGCCGTTCACGAAGAAAAACAGCTTGTCGTGGACCAGCGGCCCGCTCACCGACGCGCCGGCCTGCAGGAACCCCAGCTCCGGATTGGCGACCACCTGCTGGCCCGACACCGTGTTGCCGAGCAGGCTCGCGTTGCGCCCGAACGTGTAGGCCGTGGCGTGGTACACATTGGTGCCGCTCTTCGTCACCGTGTTGACGTTGGCGCCGGTGAAACCGCCTTGCCGGACATCGAATGGGGCGACCGAGACCTGCAGCTGCTCGACGGCATCGTAGGGGACCGGCTCGGCGTTGGTCTGGCCGCCCGGCGCGGGGTCGTCGAGGCCGAACGGATTGTTGAAGTACGAGCCGTCGAGGGAAATGTTGTTGTAGAGCCAGTTTCTTCCCGCAAAGCTGTAATTGCCGTCGTTGCGCGGATCGACCCGGATCAGATCCCGGGTGCTGCGCTTGATCGAGGGCAGCTCCGCTACCTTGTCCGGACCGATGAACGTGGCCGCGCCCGTGCGGTCGCCGTTCAGGACCTCATCGCGCTGTCCCGCCGCCTCCACCGCTGCGAGCTCGACCGCCTGGGCCTCGAGACGAAAATCCGTCCGCAGGTCCTGCCCCAAGGTCAGGAACAGGTTCTCCTGCGTGTGCGACCGATAGCCGATGCGAGTGGCCGTCACACGATACGGCCCTCCGACCCGCATGTTGGGGATGTTGTACGTCCCCCCCGTTCTCGAAACGGCCCGGTATTGTGTGCCGCTCGGCACGTGCAGCGCGACGACGTTCGCGTCGGCCAGGGGTGATCCGGTCTGGTCGGCGACGAAGCCGCTCATCGCCGCCGTCGTCACGCCCTGGCTCGATAGGGCCACGGGGGTACCGACGAGAGTGCACAGCAGCAAGCTCGCGAGCTTCACACAGTCCTCCCTCGGTGCGGGTGACGGAACGGCTGCTACAACGTCATGAGTCCGACTCTGGGGCAGGAGGTTCGCAAGGGCGGGGGTGAATTAGCACCGGGCGGCGGGAGTCGCAAGGGACGGGAGACGACCCCTACCGCCTTCTCCCGTCTGCTACCATCCTCTACCGTCCGGTATGCAAAATCCCGATATCGCTCGCCTGTTCGACGAGGTCGCCGACCTCCTCGAGATCCAGGACGCCAACCCGTTCCGGGTGCGCGCCTACCGCAACGCCGCCCGCACCATCCGCGACTTTCCCGAGCCGCTCACCGACCTGGTCCGCGCGGGCACTAAGGACCTCACAGAGATCCCCGGCATCGGCGACGACCTCGCGGAGAAAATCACCGAGATCGTCACCAGCGGCGCGCTGCCGCTGCAACAGCAACTCGCGCGCAAGCTCCCCGCTGGCCTGCTCGACCTGCTGCGCATCCCGGGGCTCGGCCCCAAGCGCGTGAAGCTGCTGTACAAGAAGCTCAAGGTGAAATCCGCCGCCGACCTGGCCAAAGTGCTCGACGCCGGCAAGGTCCAGAAGCTCAAGGGCTTCGGTCCCAAGATGGAAGAGAAGATGCGGGCCGGCCTGGGCCAGGCCCAGGTGACCGAGCGGCGCATGCTGTTGAACGAGGCGGAGACCCAAGCAACAGCGATCGTGGCCTATCTCCAGGCCGGCGGCGGTGTGCGCCAAGTCGCGGTCGCCGGCAGCTACCGGCGGCGCCGGGAGACGATCGGCGATCTCGACATCCTCGTCACGTCGGACGACAGCGCCCGGGTCATGGACCGTTTCGTCACGTACGGCGACGTGGCGGATGTGGTCTCGAAGGGCGACACGCGCGCCACCGTCAAACTGCGCGGCGGGCTGCAGGTGGACCTGCGCGCCGTAGAGCCCGCCGCCTACGGCGCCGCCCTGCAATATTTCACGGGATCCAAGGCGCACAACGTCGAGCTCCGCAAGATCGCCCAGGAGCAGGGGTACAAGCTCAACGAGTACGGACTGTTCAAGGGCACGCGGCGGGTCGCGGGCAAGACCGAAGAGGAGATCTACAACACGCTCGGCCTCGACTGGATGCCTCCGGAGCTGCGCGAAGCGCGTGGCGAGATCGCGCTCGCCCGCGAGCATCGTCTGCCGCGCCTCGTCGAGGTCAAGGACATCCGCGGCGACCTGCAGATGCATACGTCCGCCACCGATGGCAAAGGCACCATCGACGAGATGGCCCACGCCGCGCGGGCCCTCGGCTACGAGTACATCGCCATCACCGACCACTCGAAGCGGGTCACCATGGCGCTCGGCCTCGACCCCAAGCGGCTGCGCGCCCAGTGGGAGGCGATCGAGGCCTGGAACTCGCGCAGCCGCGGCTTCACAATCCTGAAGAGCGTCGAGCTCGACATCCTCGAGAACGGCAAGCTCGATCTCCCCGACGACGTGCTGGCCGAGGCCGACTACGTCGTGGCGACCGTTCACTATGGAATCACGCAGGACAAGAAGGCGCTGACCCGCCGCCTCGTCGGCGCGGCGGAGCACCCGTGGGTCGACGCGATCGGCCACCCCACCGGGCGCCTGGTCGGCAAGCGCGAGCCCTACGCGCTGGATTTCGACGCCCTCACGCGCGCGTGCGTCGCCCACGGTTGCCTGCTCGAGATCAACGGGCACCCCGAGCGCATGGACCTGCCCGATACGCTCGCCGCAGCCGCCAAGCAGCACGGCGCACGCTTCGTGCTCTCGACCGACAGTCACCAGCCCGGGAACCTGCCGTTCATGAAGTACGCCGTGGACCTGGCGCGCCGCGCGGGGCTCGAAGCCGGCGACATTCTGAACACCCGGCCCTTGACGGAGTTCAGGAAGGGATTGAAGCGGGCGAAGCCATGAGCTCGAGCTGCACCACAGGCGCGAAGCTCTTGCGGTGATGGGACGTGAAGCCGAACGCCGCGAGCGCGGCGAGATGGTCCGGCGTGCCGTAGCCCTTGTTGCTCGCCCAGGCGTACGAGGGATGGCGGGTCGCCAGCAGCTCCATCAGGCGATCACGCACGGTCTTCGCGATCACGGACGCGGCGGCGATCGAGTGGCAGCACGCGTCGCCGTCGACGATCGCTTCGTGGGCGCGGCCGAGCTCGGGACAGGGCAGGCCGTCGACCAGCACGAGGTCCGGCGTCGAGGCGAGTCGCGCCAGCGCGCGTGCCATCGCGAGGATGCTCGCCCGGCGGATGTTCAAACGGTCGATCTCGCGCACGCTCGCGGCGCCCACGCCAATGGCCAGCGCGCGGGCCCGCACCACCAGGGCGAGCCGGGCGCGTTTCGCGGGCGGCAACAGCTTCGAGTCGCGCAGTCCGCGGATGAATTTGCAGTGGGGCGGAAACACGACGGCCGCGGCCACCACCGGACCGGCGAGTGGACCGCGGCCTGCTTCATCGACACCGGCGACGAGTCCGCCCCCCGCTCGCCAGAACGCGATCTCGCGCTCGAGCGTGGGGCGGGGGCCTCTCACGCCTCCTGCTTCTCCACCGTTTCGGGGACCACGACGCCGCGCTTCTCGCGGATCCGTGCCGCTTTGCCGGCGAGGTGACGCAGGAAATACAGCTTGGCACGCCGCACCCGACCTTTGCGGAGCAGCTCGATCTCCGCGATCGACGGCGAGTGCAGCGGGAAAATCCGCTCCACCCCCACGCCGGCCGAAATCTTCCGCACGGTGAAGGTCCGGTTGATGCCGGCGCCACGGCGGGCGATGCACACGCCCTCGAACGCCTGCAGCCGCTCCTTGTCGCCTTCGCGCACGCGTACCATCACCCGTACCGTGTCGCCGGGGGCGAAGCCGGGAAGCCCGGTCTTCAAGCCTTCCCGCTCGATCGCTCTCAGTCGGTCCATACCCTGTCCCCTCAATCCCCTGTGCGTCTGTGCGTCTAACGCGTCTGTGCGTCTAGCCTATTGCGTCTGTGCGTCTAGATGTTTAGCCCACAGGTCGGGCCGCCGCTCGCGCGTCAACCGGGCGGCTTCCGCCGCGCGCCAAGCCGCAATCTTCTCGTGATCGCCGCTCAACAATACTGCCGGCACGTCCATTCCGCGATAGCTCGGCGGCCGCGTGTAGCTCGGCGGCGAGAGCAAGCCGTCGTAATGCGAGTCGCTGGCCGCTGACTCGTGATCTCCGAGCGCACCCGGCAGGAGGCGCACCACGGCGTCGACCACGCACAGGGCTGCCGGCTCGCCGCCCGACAGCACGAAGTCCCCGATCGACAACTCCTCCGCCCCGAGCCCATCCGCCACGCGCTGATCCACGTCCTTGTAGTGGCCGCACAGCAGCGTGAGCTCTTTCCCAACGGCGAACCGCACCGCCGCTTGGTGCGAGAACGGCCGGCCGCGAGCCGACAGCAGCACAATCGGCGGGCCCGCCCGCAGGTCCTCCACCGCCTCGAAAAAGGGCTCGGGTTTGAGCACCATCCCGGCACCGCCCCCGTACGGATAGTCGTCCACGGTCTTGTGCCGGTCGTGCGTGTAGTCGCGCAACTGCACCAGGCGGTAGCGGACCAGCCCCCGCTCGGCGGCGCGACCCGGAATGCTGACCCCAAACGGCGCCGCGAACACCTCCGGGAAGAGTGTCACGACGTTAATCGTCAGCACGGGCGTCTTCCACGGCGATGAAGTGGTCTCGCCACGGCTCGACCGCCGCCCGCGACGTGACTCCCACGAACCCGAGCAGCCAGTCACGGTGGTAGGCACGGCGCCGCGCCACCACCAGCGGACCCGCCACGACCTTGCGGTCCTCGGTTACCACGTATAGCCGCGCCCTGGGGGCGAAGACGGTGCCCGGGTTCTCAACCAGGGGGTGGATCGCCACCTCCCCCTTCTGCCCGTGCGGCTTGCGCAGCCGCGCGACTACGCGGGCCGTTTGCCCAGTACTCCCGCCTTCTTCAAGAGCGAGCGCACCGTGTCGGTCGGCTGCGCTCCCTTCGCGAGCCACGCCAGCGCTTGCTCCGCGTTCACCTCGACCTTGGCGGGGTCGGTGCGCGGGTTGTAGTGCCCGATCGTGGCCACGAACCGCCCGTCCCGGGCGGCCCGCTGGTCCGCGATCACTATCCGGAAATAGCTCTGCCCCTTCCGCCCCACGCGCCGCAGGCGAATGCGAGTCGCCATAGTTCTCAGGTCCTTTTCAGAAGCTTGCGCATCTGTTGAAACTGCTCCAGCAGCCTGTTCACTTCCTGCACCGGACGCCCCGATCCCTTCGCGATCCGCAAGCGCCGCGACCCATTGAGGACGGACGGATCGGCCCGCTCGTCCGGGGTCATCGAGAGTACGATCGCCTCGACGTGCTTGATGCGCTCGTCTCCCCCCCCCCGGAGACCCTGGAGCGCCTTCGCCGGCACGCCCGGCAGGAGCGCGAGCACCTGCTTGAGCGGCCCCATCTGCTGCATCTGCCGCAGCGCGACGAGGAAATCCTCGAGGTCCATCCCCTTTTTCGAGCGCGCCTTGCGCTCGAGACGCTTCGCCTCCTCCCCATCCACCGCCGCCGCCGCGCGCTCCACCAGCGCCACCACGTCGCCCTGACCCAGGATCCGCCCCGCCATGCGAACGGCGTCGAACGGCTCCAGGTCGGGCAGGGCATGCCCTGCCCCGACATGCTCGCCCGTGCCGATGAACTTGATCGGCACGCCGGTCACGCCGTTGATCGACAGAGCGGCACCGCCGCGCGCGTCGCCATCGAGCTTCGTCAGGATCACGCCCGTCAGCCCGACGCCTTCGTGGAACCCGCGCGCGATGCGTACGGCGTCCTGCCCCGTCATCGCGTCCGCCACCAGCAGCACTTCCCGCGGACTCAGGGCCGCCTTCAAGGCTCGCAGCTCATCCATGAGCTCGGCGTCGATCTGCAGCCGCCCAGCGGTGTCCACAACGACCGTGCGGCAGCGCTCCGCCTCGGCGTCGCGCAGCGCGCCGCGCGCCAAGTCCACGACGGCGGTGTTTCCCGTTTCCCGTTTCCCGGGGAATACCGGGACGCCGACCTGCTCGCCCAGTTGCTCGAGCTGCTCCCGCGCCGCTGGCCGGTACGGATCCGCCGCCACGAGGCCCGGCGCCTTGTGCTCGAGCTTCAGGCGCCGCGCGAGCTTCGCCGCAGTCGTCGTCTTCCCCGAGCCCTGGAGCCCGACCAGCAGGATCACCGTCGGCCCCACCGAGGCGAACTGCAGGGGCGCAGGCCGGTGTGGGGCTGCGAGCCGGCCATCGGGCCCGACGGCCGCGCCGAGCATCCGCGCAATCTCGTCGTGGACGAGCTTCACGACCTGCTGACCGGGGCTCACCGACTTCACCTGAATCGCCCCGACGGCCCGCTCCCGCACCCGCTCGACGAAGCCCTGCGTCACCTCGAAGCTGACGTCCGCCTCGAGCAGGTGGCGCCGGATCTCCCGCAGCGCGTCGGTCACGTCCCCGTCCGAGAGCACGCCACGAGCCGTGAGCCGCTTGAGGACGGCGGCAATCTGGTCGGAGAGGGCCGTAAACATAAGCCAACAAAACTAGTTAG
>QHTP01000258.1 GCA_003220855.1 Gemmatimonadota bacterium | reverse complement strand
CGATTGAGCAGGCGGCGACACGGCATAACCTGGATCCCAACCTCGTGCGTGCGGTTATCAAGGTTGAATCCGACTTCAATCCCAACGCAGTCTCCCGCAAAGGCGCCATGGGATTGATGCAGCTGATGCCGAACACGGCGCGGCAGTTGAATGTCACCAACCCCTTTGATCCCGAGCAGAACGTGGACGCCGGTGTACGCCATCTGAAACGCTTGCTGGAGAACTACGGTGGCGACGTGAAATTGACCCTGGCGGCTTACAACGCGGGAGCAGGCGCTGTGGCACGCAGCGCGGGCATTCCGCGCTTCACCGAGACTCGCAAGTACGTCAAGCGGATCACGGACCTTTATTACAACGGCTCTTCCGAGGTCCGGGTTCTCGGGAACCCCTCACGCGAACCCGTGCTGGTTCAACGAGATGAGCGGGGCGTGCTGCGCATCAGCAACACTGATTGAGTAGAACGCATCTTTAGAGTGGTAATTTTCCAGGTTTCTAAGATAAACGCGATATGGGCTAGAAGAAATTGAAGAACCCAGTTGGTAGCTATCGCGCGGTACGTTGGGGTGCGCTTATCCTACTGCTGCTCCCCTCGCTGTCTGCCTTTGCGCGCCACAGGGAAGCCTGGGCCCGGGAGCGGTTTGCGGCGGCCGAGGGCATGCGGGAAACGCTCAATGGCAAGCCTGCCGGAGAGCGCACGCGGCATGATTTCCAGCGTGTCTTGAACGCTTACCGGAGCGTCTATTACGGCTCTCCTAGCTCGACCAAAGCCGATGCCAGCGCAGCTTCTGTGGCCGAACTGCTGGTCGAAATGGGACGGCAGTTCGACGACGAGAAACTCCTGCGCTCGGCCATCAAGCAGTATGAATTTCTCCGCCGCGAATATCCTCGGAGCAGGTATCGCTTTGACGCATTGCTCACCATCGGACAAATCTACAAAGACGATCTTGACGACCCGGGACGGCGCGCTCGCCGCCCTGGACGCCAAGATCGCGATCGACGACAACGAGCTCGAGCGGCATCCCGAGCTGGCGGCGCTGCGCGACACGAGCGCCGAAGCGCCCTCCGAGGTCGCGGCGCGCGAGGCGGGGCTCACGTTCATCAAGCTCGAGGGCTCGGTGGGCTGTTGCGTCAACGGCGCCGGGCTCGCCATGGCGACGATGGATCTCGTCAAGTACTACGGCGGCGAGCCGGCGAATTTCCTCGACATCGGGGGTAGCTCCGACCCCCAGAAGGTGGTCAGGGCCCTCCGCATCATCACCGCGGACCCGAGCGTCCGCGCCATCCTGTTCAACATCTTCGGCGGCATCACCCGCGGCGACGACGTGGCGAACGGCATCGTGCAGGCCACCAGGCAGTTCCCGCTCAAGGTGCCGCTGGTGATCCGTCTCACCGGCACGAACGAGGCGCTGGCCATCGAGATCCTCACGAAGGCCGGGTTCTCCGCCCTCACCGACATGGACGAGGCCGTCAAGCAGGCGGTGACCAAGGCGAGGGCGGCGTGAGCATCTTCGTCGACCAGCAGACGCGCCTGGTGGTGCAGGGAATCACCGGCCGCGACGGTTCGTTCCACACGCGGCAGATGATCGGGTACGGCACGAAGGTGGTCGCCGGCGTCACGCCTGGGAAGGGCGGCCAGGTGTTCGACGGCGTCGTGCCCGTCTTCGACACCGTAGCCGACGCGGTGGCGGAGACGCGGGCCAATACCTCGGTCATTTACGTGCCCGCCGCGGTCGCGGCGTCCGCCATCTTCGAGGCGGCCG
Source organism: Gemmatimonadota bacterium (assembly GCA_003220855.1). Lineage (GTDB taxonomy): Bacteria > Gemmatimonadota > Gemmatimonadetes > Gemmatimonadales > GWC2-71-9 > AG41. Next base: position 5,309 of record QHTP01000258.1, on the reverse strand, counting down.
ACGCGGGTGTCGCGCTCATCGTGTGCATCACCGAGGGGATTCCCGTGCTGGACATGACGCGGGTGCTGCCGTTCCTCCACGAGCGGGGCGCCCGACTCATCGGGCCGAACTGTCCGGGACTGATCTCCCCATCCCGTTCGAAGGTCGGCATCATTCCGGGCAACATCTGCCGCCCGGGCCGGATCGGGGTCGTGTCGCGCAGCGGGACGCTCACCTACGAGATCGTGCACCAGCTCTCGGGGGCCGGGTACGGGCAGTCCACCTGCGTGGGCATCGGTGGCGATCCCCTCATCGGGACCAGCTTCATCCACTGCCTCTCGGCGTTCCAGGCGGATCCCGAGACCGACGCGGTGGTCATGATCGGCGAGATCGGGGGCACCGACGAGCAGCAGGCCGCCGATTTCGTCCGCCAAGCCATGTCCAAGCCGGTGATCGGGTTCATCGCCGGGCAGACCGCGCCGCCGGGCCGTCGCATGGGACACGCCGGCGCCATCATTGCCGGATCGAGCGGCACGGCCGCCGAGAAGATGGCGGCGTTCACCCAGGCGGGCATCGCCGTGATGAAGCGCCCGGTGGACGTCGTGGCCCTGCTGAAAGAACGACTGTGAAGCTGCGCGACGTCCTCAAGCCAGAGCACATCATCGTTCCCCTGAGCGCCGCCACGGTCAAGGAGGCTACCGAGCGGCTCGCCGAGCGCCTGGTGGCGAGCGGCGCGGTGGCCGACCCCCAGCGGCTGAACGCCGTGGTCCGACACACCTGGCCCGAGGACATGGTGAGCGTGGGAGAGCACGCGTTCCTGCCCCACTTTCGCACGGAGGCGGTGCGCGGCCTCGTGACCGCGCTCGGCATCTCTCCCACGCCGATCCGCTGGGAGAAGGACCCGCACCGCACCGCCAGGGTCGTGATTTTCATCGTCGCACCATTGCGTGACGCGGCGCTCTACCTGCAGGTGGTGGGTGCCTTCGCCCGTACGCTCTCGAGCCCGGACAACGTCCTGGCGCTCCTCGCGGCGCGCGCGCCCGAGCAGGTGCTGGCGCTCCCGGCGCTCGATGCCGTCGAGCTGCCGAGCCAGCTCACGGTGCGAGACGTGATGACACCCCACGCCATCACCGTCGGCCCGGAGCGAACGCTGGGTGAGGTCGCCCGCCTCATGGTGGAGCGCGACATCCGCGCCATGCCGGTGGTTGACGAGGGCGGCTCGCTCATCGGCATGGTCACGCATCGCGAGCTGTTACGCTACTTGATCCCCGATTTCGTGCAGCGCACGAAGAGCGGGGAGTTTCGGGCACCGACGCGCTCGCAGCTGCAGCGCGGCTCCGCGGACCCACGCCTCATTCCGGTCAGGGAAGCGATGGGCCGCTCGGTGCTCTGCCTGGCGGAGGACCAGACCCTGGCGGACGTGGCCAACCTGATGAGCTCGAAAGACGTCGACCGATTTCCGGTGGTGCGCGAGGGCGTGGTCGTCGGCTTTCTCACGCGCGCCGACCTGATCCGTCGCCTCATTACCCCCTAACCCCGAGCCCTGAGCCCCGAGCATGCTCACACTCGCGATCGTCAAGCCCGACGCGGTCCGCGCCGGCCACACCGGCAAGATCCTCGCGCTCCTGGAAGGCGCGGGATTCGTGATCCGCGCGGCCCGTTTGGTGAGGCTCAGCGGCGCCCAGGCGGAGGGCTTCTATGAAGTGCATCGGGATCGCCCGTTCTACCGCTCCCTCGTGACATTCATGACGTCCGGACCGGCGCTGGCCCTGGCGCTCGAGCGCGACGACGCGGTCGCCCGGCTGCGCGAGGTCATCGGCGCGACCGACCCCGCCGAAGCGAAGCCCGGGACGGTGCGGAAGCTGTATGCCGAATCCAAGGAGCGGAACGCGATCCACGCCTCGGACTCCCCCGAGAACGCCGCTCGGGAAGTGGCCTTTTTCTTCCCCGAGGGGGAGTTGCGTGAGTTGTGGGGAGGCCGGCCCTAGTTCGCTTGACGCAAGTCCCACAACGGTTTAGCTTCGGTTGCTCATGTTACAGGTCGACCTGCGGGAGCTCGCCCGTGGCCCGGTGGACACGCAGGGTCAACTCGCAGGGAATGACCCCCTGTTCGAGGGGCTCACCGCCGCCCTGGCCGAGCCGGTGCGGGTGGCAGGCCGCTTGCAGGCAGCCGGCGAAGGGCGTTTCTACTGGCGAGCCTCGCTCCGCACCCGGATGGCCGGGGAATGCAGGCGCTGTCTTGCCGCCGTGACCGTCCCGGTCGTGGCGGACGTCGACGCCCTGTTTTCTCAGGATCCGGATGCCCTGGAGGACCCGAGTTCCTACCCCCTGGAGCGGGATGCGACCGCGATCGATCTGCGCGTCGCGCTGCGGGAGGAGTTGCTGCTGGCTCTGCCACAGTGGGTCGTGTGTCGAGACGACTGCCGCGGGCTGTGCCCGCGCTGCGGCACGGATTTGAACGCTGGCCCCTGCGGCTGCCCGCCGGCAGTGGACCCACGCTGGGGCGGATTGACCGCCTTGAAGCACAAGCTCCGCGACTGAAAGAGGACCAACCTCATGGCCGTACCCAAGCGAAGGACTTCCAAGCGGAAGAAGCGCGCCCGCCGCACGCATTACAAGGCCGCGCCCATCGCGCTGCAACCCTGCCCGCGGTGCGGCGATTTGAAGCGCCCGCATCGGGTGTGTCCCACCTGCGGGTATTACCGCGGCGAGCAGCGGGTAGCGGTCGAGGACGCCTAACGGTGATCCGCGTCGCGCTCGATGCCATGGGCGGGGACGACGCCCCGCGGGTGGAGGTCGAGGGGGCGGTCCAGGCACTGCGCGAATTTCCCCCCACGTTCCGGATCCAGCTCGTGGGACGTACCCGCGACATCGAGGCCGCCCTGAAAACCCACGGCGCCGTCGATCGCGACCGCCTCGAGATCGTCGAGGCACCCGAAGTGGTGGGGATGGGCGAGAAGCCGTTGGCCGCGGTGAAGGGGAAGCCCCGTTCGTCCGTCGCCGTCGGGATCGGACTCCAGAAGCAGGGCGCCAGCGATGCGTTCATCTCGGCCGGCAACACCGGGGCGGTGATGGCGGCCGCGACCCTGATGCTGCGCCTGCACGAAGGCGTGCAGCGCGCGGCGATCGGGGCGCTGTTTCCCACCGCCGTGCATCCCGTCCTGGTGCTCGATGGCGGCGCCAACGTGGACTGCGACGCGCGCGAGCTCGTCGGCTTCGCCCACCTCGGGTCGGTGTACGTGCGCGACGTGTTGGACCAGGCACGGCCCGGTGTCGGCCTGCTCAACGTCGGGGAGGAGGACGAGAAGGGCAATGCCGTCGTTAAGGAAGCGCACCAGCTCCTCAAGCAGACGGCCGGCATCCACTACGTCGGTAACGTCGAGGGCCGGGACATCCTGGCCGGTCAGTGCAAGCGGGGCCGGATCGATGTGGTCGTGTGCGACGGCTTCGTCGGGAACGTGGTCCTCAAGTTCTACGAGTCGGCGGGCCGCATGTTCATGGGGATGATGCAGCAGGCGTTCCCCGACGTGTTAGGGCGGCCCGAAGCCAGACAGCTCTTCAAGTTCCTCGACTACTCCGAGTACGGCGGTGCGCCCCTGCTCGGCGTGAAGGGGGTCGTGATCATCTGTCACGGCGCGTCCGCCGCGCCTGCGATCAAGAACGCCGTGCGCGTCGCGGCTCAGATGGTCACGAGCCACCTCGATCAGGACATCGGCGCGGAGCTCGCCGAGGGAGGCGCGCCCCGATGAAGCGTCCGTTCGCCGAGCTCGTGGCCACGGGTCGGTACACGCCCAAGCGCGTGATGACCAACGACGAATTCTCGAGCCGGCTCGACACGTCGGACCAATGGATCCGCGAGCGCACCGGGATCCGGGAGCGGCGGGTGGCGGGCCCGGACGAGTCGAACGCCTGCATGGCGAAGGCGGCGGCGGAGCAGGTGCTCGCGCAGACCGGACTCACGCCACTCGATCTCGACGCCGTGGTGGTGGCGACCTGCTCCCCCGACCGGCTCCTGCCCTCCCAGGCGTGCGATCTCCAGGCGCTGCTGGGTGCCAAACACGCGGCGGCGTTCGACGTGGGGGCCGCCTGTACCGGCTTCCTGTACGCGCTCAACGTCGCCGAGGGGCTCGTGGCGAGCGAGCAGGCACGGCACGTGCTGGTGGTCGCCTCCGAGAAGCTCACCGCCATCATGGACTGGAGCGACCGGACCACGGCAGTGCTGTTCGGCGACGGGGCCGGCGCGACACTCGTGCGCCCGAGCACCACGGGCCGGGGCATTCTCTCGAGCTACATGAAATCGGACGGCACGCTGGCCGAGCTGCTCTACCGCCCGGGCGGCGGCGCCGCCCACCCGCCCGACCAGGCTCTGCTCACGGACCATTCCTACTACATCAAGATGGCGGGGCGCGAGGTATTCAAGGCGGCGGTGCTCTCGATGGCGGACGCGTGCGACAAGGCGCTCGAGCGCGCCGGCCTCACGAGCGACGACATCGATCTCCTCATTCCGCACCAGGCCAACATCCGGATCATCGAAGCCACGGCCAAGCACGCCGGGATCCCCATGGACAAGGTCTACGTGAACGTGGACCGCTACGGCAATACCTCAGCGGCCTCGGTCGCGATCGCGCTCGACGAGGCGGTGCGCTGCGGTCGCCTCACACCGGGCATGAAGGTGATGTTCTGCGCGTTCGGCGCGGGCTTCACCTGGGCGAGCCTGGTGGTGCAGTGGTAGCCGCTGGCAACACGATCTGGCTGTGCCCCGGGCAAGGCGCCCAAAAAGTCGGAATGGCCAAAGACCTCGCCGCACGATTCCCCGCGGCGCGCAACGCCCTCGGCGCCATCGACGAGGCCCTGGGCGTCTCCCTCAGCCGGTTGATGTTCGCAGGGCCGGAGGACGAGCTGACGGCTACGCACAACGCGCAGCCGGCCATCCTGGCGCACAGCGCCGCCGTCTTCGCCGTGGTCGGGCCCGCCGCCTCGGGCACGGCGGTCGCCGCCGCCGGCCACTCGCTGGGCGAGTACTCGGCGTATGTGACGGCCGGCGCGCTCCCGGCGCCCGCCGCCGCGGCCCTCGTGCGACGCCGCGGCGAGTTGATGCACCAGGCCGGCACCGCGCGCCCGGGGACCATGGCCGCGGTACTCGGCCTCGCCACGGCGGAAGTCGAGGCGGCGTGCCGCGAGGCCTCGACGGGCGACGCGGTGGCCGTCCCGGCCAACTTGAACGCCCCCGACCAGACCGTGATCTCGGGCGACCCCGACGCCGTGACGCGGGCCGGCGAGGCCTGCAAGCGGCGGGGGGCCAAGCGGGTGATCCCGCTCAAGGTGAGCGG